>CAIQCE010000331.1 GCA_903870185.1 uncultured Gammaproteobacteria bacterium | reverse complement strand
TTTTCCTTTTGCCTGGTTTTAAGTTCATTGAAATGGTAGAATTTAGCTTTTATCTCTCGTTTGGAGTTAGGGATGTTAGCTGTAAAAATCAAAAAACTATTGCCTAAAACCCCAAAAACTTGGGTATTAACAATCTTAATACTGATTTTTGGGGGACTTTTGGCTTTCAATATATTGAAAGTCATCATGATTAAGAAGTTTTTTGCTAATATGAAAGCGCCCGCCGTCACAATTGGAGCGCTCGATGCAAGATCTGAATCCTGGCAAACTAAGATAGAGACAGTCGGTGAGCTGAAGGCTGTGAATGGGGTGGATTTAAGTACACAAATTTTAGGTGTCGTCAGCCGAATTTATGTTCAGTCTGGACAAGCGGTGGGGCAGGGGCAGGCACTACTGGACCTAGATGATGCGGTGGATAAGCAAACTCTAGCCAATTATCAGTCTCAGCTCGTGCTGAATCAAGCAAGTTATCATCGGCAAAATGAGCTATTTAAACAACATGCCATCTCTAAGGCAGATTTTGATCAGGCCACTGCCAATTTAAAACAAGCTGAAGCCAATCTGAATATGGAGCAGCAGCTTATTGCTCAAAAGCATATCGTGGCACCTTTTTCAGGTCGTTTAGGTATCATTCAGGTTAATGTAGGCCAATATGTGAGTCCAGGAACGGATCTTGTCACACTGCAAGCAGTCGATTCACTTTACTTGGATTTTTCATTACCGGAGCAGTGGATTTCAAAACTTAAGATCGGTGAAATTCTTGAATTGAAAGTGGATGCTTATCCTGGAAAAATTTTCAAAGCTAAAGTGGTTGCGATTAGTCCTAAAGTGGATTCAAACACTCGAAATATCGCACTTAGGGCTTTAGTTCCCAATAAAGATGAGAAATTATCACCTGGAATGTTTGCAGAGGTGCAGGTTTATATTGGAAAGCCAGAAAAACTGACGACCGTGCCTGCGACAGCCGTTACGATCAGCCTCTATGGGGATACCATCTTTGTACTCACACAAGAAAAAGATCAATCATGGGTGGCGCATGAACGAGTTGTTCAAATAGGAGAGACTCGTGGAAATACTATTGTGGTCACTAAGGGTATTAATCCCGGTGAGAAAGTGGTCACGGTGGGCCAAATAAAATTGCATGATGGTTCGACTGCGATAATTAACAACAGCGTTAAATTCTCGGATAAAAATGAAACGATTTACTGATTTATATATTAGACGACCTGTACTCTCCACTGTGCTTAGCTTATTAATTTTGCTGATTGGTGCTCGCTCGTTATTTACTTTGCAAGTCAGTGAATATCCAAAAATGGAAAATACCGTTATCACCGTTATGACATCTTATCCAGGTGCATCTGCTGAATTAATGAATAGTTTTATTACAGCACCATTGGAGTCAGCAATCGTAGGAGCTGATGGGATTGATTATATTACTTCGGACAGTTCACAAGGTGTGAGTACGATCAGTGCTTTCATTAAATTAAATTTTGATCCAGAAAGTGCGTTTACTAATATTATGAGTCAGGTGAATCAAGTTCAAGGGCAATTGCCGACTGGAAGTAATCAACCTATCATTCAAAAAAGCACTGGCTCTTCTGTCGATCTAATGTATCTAAGCTATAGTAGCAATAAGATGAATCCTGAGCAGATCACCGATTATATTACTCGTGTAGTTCAGCCTAAATTACAGACTATCACTGGAGTTGCTGCAGCTGAGATTTTAGGCCCAAAAACTTTTGCGATGCGAATTTGGCTGAATACCAATAAGTTGGCTGCCTATGGTCTTACGCCTTCTGATATTTCCACCGTGTTGCAAAAATATAATTTTCTTTCCGCGGCAGGTAATACTAAAGGAGCTTTTACTGAAATCAGTCTTAATGCAAAAACTGATTTACAATCAGCAGAGGCTTTTGGAAATATTCCTGTTAAACAAACGGCTAATACTATTGTTCGACTCAATCAGGTAGCAAAGGTGGAATTAGGTGCTCAGATTTACGATTCCTCCGTGTTTTTTAATGGGACACAAGCGGTCTTCGTTGGGATTAAACCCACTCCTACGGCTAATCCACTAACGGTGATTGATAGTGTTAAAGCTGAACTGCCTAATATTGCAAAAGCTTTTCCTCCTTCCTTAGAACAAAGCGTCGTTTACGATGCGACGACCTATATTCGTTCTTCTATTGAAGAAGTCATAAGAACCATTTTAGAGGCCAGTTTAATTGTGATCGGAGTGATCTTGATTTTCTTGGGTTCTTTTAGAACAGTCATCATACCCTTAGTGACGATTCCTTTATCGTTGATTGGGGTTTGTGGATTGATGTTGGCATTGGGATATTCCATCAATCTACTGACCTTGCTCGCAATGGTGTTGGCGATTGGAATGGTGGTTGATGATGCAATTGTGGTGGTTGAAAACATTTATCGGCATATTGAAGAGGGCATGAAGCCTTATAATGCGGCCATTGAAGGGGCGCGTGAAATTGCTTTGCCTGTGATTTCAATGACAATTACTTTAGCGGCTGTATATGCACCTATTGGATTTATGACAGGAGTTACGGGTGCTTTATTTACTGAATTTGCTTTTACATTAGCTTCTGCTGTTATTATTTCAGGCATTATTGCATTGACCCTTTCGCCGATGATGTGCTCGAAATTTTTAACAGCTCAATTATCTCAGGATCGATATGTGCATTATATTGATGAGCGATTTACTCAATTAAGAGATTATTATCAAAGATGTTTAACTCGAGTTCTTCAGCATAAAAGTTTGGTTTTTACAGTTGCGGCGACTGTTTTAACGAGTTGCTATTTTCTTTATAGTTTTACGACTAAAGAATTGGCTCCTTCTGAAGATCAAAGCGTAATTTTTATGTCTGCTGGAGCACCTGATTATGCCAATATTGATTATACGGTAGCTTTTACTAAGCAGCTTGATGAAATATTTAAAGCAGTTCCTGAAATGAAGGCTACCTTCTTGGTGAATGGAATGAGTAGCGTGAATTCAGCATTTGCTGGCATGATTTTAAAGCCTTGGGATGAGAGAAGTGCATCGCAAGATGAAGTGATGGCTAAGTTGCAACCCAAATTAGATTCAATTGCTGGTTTAAAAATTTTCGCTTTTCCTTTGCCTGCGTTACCTGTCGGAGGCCAGGGTATGCCGATTAGTTTTGTTATTAATTCGGTAGGTGATTATCAAGCACTGTATCAAGTATCAC
>CAIQCE010000330.1 GCA_903870185.1 uncultured Gammaproteobacteria bacterium | reverse complement strand
GCGAGATATCTTCGATTACATCGAGATGTTCTACAACCCGAAACGGCGGCACAGTAACAATAATCAGCTATCACCGGTAAACTATGAGAAGCAGTACTTTTCGAGGCTTGAAAGTGTCTAGCAAATTAGGGGCGATTCATATGGACTGTTTTGCATGTTGTAAGGGCTGTTATCTAAATTTGATATCTGCCCCAAAACTGAAAGCGGTATTGAAATAGAAAGTATTAAAAATAGAAATCTCATATTGACTCCGTTTAGTTGCCTGGAGCTATAAGATTAATGATCTAAAAGCTCATTAAATGAGCTAGGGTGTTGTAATTACCACCAAATATCTAGATTTATGCCGAGTAACGATATAAATGTAGAATTTAACAATATTTCGAGAGCAACTTATCGAAAATTCATACAGGGTCTAATGACGAGAGCATGGGAAGGTGGGGTTAGTGGGGTACCTTAGGGTGCTTGTACGATGAAACCAAGCATCCTAAATAGCTAGACCGTGTGTATAGTTATCTCATAGAGTGCGGCACTGAGATCGTTCAATGCTGATAATTTAGAAAATAGAGGAAAAAATGACAGACGTTACAGATAAATATCGTCGCGATCAGATTCAAAAGTTATTAGATGGCTATGTAGAAAGCAAAGAAACAAAATCTTTAACGATTGAATATCGGGGGAAAGAAAAAACTTTCCCAGTCATTACTATTGATCCGAATGTTTTATTGTTAAATCATAACAATAATCGACTTGCTGCCCAATTATTTGATCACCCGGGTAAGCAGGCTGTTTATGGTAACCCCACATCAGAGCAGGCGCAATCGATAATTTCTGACTTACTCGTAAAAACTGATAAGTTTAAGAATCTACAAGAGCAATTAAAAGATTATGGCCAATTAAATCCAGGGCTAATAACTCGCAATGGTTTACTTGTTAACGGTAACACTAGAACAGTAGCACTAAGACTTCTTAATAAGCCGGGTATTGATGTTGCCGTCTTACCCGATGATGTTGATGACGCGGCCATACTCGATCTTGAGATGTCTTTGCAAATGGTTCAGCTCGTCCACCAAGACTATACGTTTACAAACGAACTACTTCTATTGGAAAAATGTAAATTACTAAAATACTCAGATAAGCAAATTGCTGAAAAAATGAAGTGGTCAAGAGGGTGGCAAAATAAACTTGATAAGCGCTTTCAGTTGCTGCGACTGATCAATGAAATTAGGGATTCTATGAGCCCGATTAATTTAGCGTATGAAATTTTTGATGAAAAAAGTCAGCACTTAATAGATCTAAATCAAGAATATGAATCACTTAAAGTGAGCGATCTTCCAGCGGCTAATAGAATGAAATGGTCCCGTGTTGCAGCTATGTTTCTTGGGGTCAATAAGGATCAGACAAGAGCTATCGATGAAGATTTTGTAGATGAAGATGTTGCAAAAAGATCTGAACCCGATTCTCCATCAACAGAATTACTCGGTAAATTAAAAAAAGTTCATGTCGATGATGATGGGTTGGGAGATATTTTAGGCAAACCGAGTGACTCTAGTGAAAAAGTAGACGCTAAAGAACTGGCTAAGGAAGTTATTAAGGCTCGTGTAGATAAAGATGGATTTATTACAGGTGAATTAACTCCTGGTTTAGAGGATCTCCGAAAGAAAATGATCTTCGGTGCTGAAGCAATAATAACTAAACAAAAAAGAAGTACGCTTCTGGCTACTCCTGCAGAACAACTACAAGAAATTCGGGAAGACCTTGAAAGAGTTGTGAGTATTTTTAACGAAGTTTGCCTTCAGCAAGGGTTTAATGCAGGACAATTTGAGTATGAACTTAAAAAAGCATTTAAATCACTTGAGGATTTACAGAAAATGTTTGTCAAATTTAAGGCGGGTAAATAATTTAAAGTTTTAAACTTCAAATGGCCAACTTAAGTATTTCTATGTACTCGGAGGATGTTGTTCGCATCCAGCCGATTGGGGATATATCTACCTCCGAATGGGGGGGTGTGCTTGATTGGTGGTCTATGGGCGAGCATTACGACTTGCAGGCCGGTCATATTGATGTATCAATTACTGCCTTTACGCAACGTAAGATTTGGCTTAGGGAGAACTGGAAAAATCTTGGTAACGATCTATTTATAGATGATCAAGTTAAGGCCGCACTCAAAACAGTTGAGGGATGCATAGCTGATTTTATTGCTTTAGTTGAAAAGGTTGGTTTAGATTCTGATGACCTTAATTTCGATCTTATTAAAATTAAAGGTAAGCTAACGCCATTCCAAAAATTGAATGTGACTTCGTTAGTTGCTATGCCCAATGGAGCAAACTTTTCTGTCCCTGGAGCTGGAAAGACCCTCACTACTTTATCGGTTTGGGAGCACTTTAGGGTAAGTGGCGATATTTCCCGTTTATTAGTTGTATGCCCAAGATCAGCATTTGAGGCCTGGGAAAATGATTCGAAGATGTTATCTAATGCCCCTATCATTGGTCAATTTACTGATGCCCCGATAGATTCTGGCATTGAACTTCTCTATGTTAATTATGAGCAGTTAGAAAATCGGGCTAGATTAAAAAGACTTACTCGCTGGGTGGAACAAGCCCCAACAATGTTGGTTTTTGACGAGGCCCATCGAGTTAAGGGCGGGGGGGCTTCCATTAGATGGCGTGCATGTAGGGAAATTGCCGCCCATGCTAAGAGAGTCGATTTATTAACTGGCACTCCAATGCCACAGAGTCAGGAAGATCTACGAAATCTTCTGACATTATCTTGGCAGGGCATACCCCGAGAGTTTTTCTCCGATTCAAGATTGGCTGGGCTGAAAAGAGGTGGCGTTTTTGTGCGAACCACGAAAGAAGAGCTTCAGCTCCCCCCCATGAACATAAAGCAAGTTAAATTACCAATGAGCCTGGTTCAGACTGATGTTTATGCGGCCTTGAAGCGATCCTTCATAGGGCAATTTCAATTATCCGATAGTGATAGTAATTTCTTTAGTCGTCGTGGTAAGGCTGTAATGGCTATGATTGCTGCAGCAACCAATCCTGGTTTGCTAATGGGAGCTGTAAGAGAGGATGCATATCTCGGCTTAAGTTGGCCACCAAGGGTGTTAGTCGGATCAGAGAGGTTAATGACTGTTTTAGAAAGCTATGTCTCGCATGAAATTCCAGAGAAATATCAATGGGTATCACGTTATGTAGCTAAGGCTGCGAGTGAAGGACGAAAGGTGCTGATATGGAGTACATTTATTGCTAATTTATTAGCATTGAAACGACTATTGGAACCTTATGAACCTGCTTTGATATATGGAGCAACTGGTCAAGACGAAAGAAAAACTGAGCTCGCAAAATTTAGAAATTCAAAAAGCTGTTCAGTCTTGCTAAGTAACCCTCAGACATTAGGTGAGGGAGTCAGTCTTCATAAAGAGTGTCATGATGCTATCTATTTAGATCGAAATTACAATGCTGGTCTGTATCTTCAATCGCTCGACCGAATTCATAGGCTCGGATTGCCACCTAACCAACAAACTTCGGTGTTCATCCTTGAATCTATAGGTTCAGTTGACCTTTCAATCGCAAGAAGGTTGGAGGATAAAATACAGCGCCTTGGATTTTATTTAAATGACACTGGCCTTGCTAGAGTAAGCCTGCCTAATGGTGATGATGAAGATATTCCTGATGCTATGGCTGGAATCGACGAAGCTGACTTGGACGACCTCTATCAACATTTGACTCAAGATGTCTGATAATCAAATTTGGAATGAACTTGTATTGGATGCAATACATGCCGCTTCTAATGGTATGGGCTCCAAAGATTTTGAAATTCAGTGCCGTCTTGCTCCAATCCAAAATGGTAAATCTTATTTTGACCGAGTCCGTGTAGCTGAAGAGTTGATGCGGAGTGGATTAATTGAGATAGAAGATGGCTATCTTAAGTTGGCAACTAAAGAGGTACCACCTTCATTAATAGTTGAATTGAAGAGCGGCTCTGAGGTTGCCTGGAAAATATTGGATTGTATTGATCACAATAGTAAGTTCTCTCAAAAAATCGATTTAGAGTTGATGCATCAGATTGGCCTTGATGGTGAGTATGCCGTACTCGCTGAGCTAAATGGAGCAGTCCCCGAGACAGAGCGCCACAGGATTAGACACATCTCGCTGTATGATGATTCAGCTGGGTTTGATATACAAGCGCCATCAATAAAGGACATTGAGTCATCAGTTTTGCTAGAAGTAAAAACTAGCCCAAGGCCGGGTAATAACTTCACTTTTTATATCAGTCAAAACGAAGCCAGGGTTGCAAGCCTAAATAAAAATTGGGTGTTATTGGGCGTCGTTTCTGTAGAATCAAAATATAAAATACTAGGCTTTTTAACTTACCATCAATTTGCTGATTTCTTACCTGTTAACGTAGATCCACGGGCCAGGTGGGAAACGGCAAAAATAACAGTTTCTAAGCAGGTTTTTACCTTAGGATTACCTTGAGGCTTGTAGCTTCCTATTGCAATGAAAAATACTTTGAATTTTGTTACCTTACCTCTTGCATCAAATATTGGGGGAGCCCTTAAGGTGCCTAAAAGTTCCGGTCTTAATTGGGGGCAACGTCCAGGTAGGGAGCAAAATCAAGCATATTTGGCTGTACCTGCATACATTCAGCGTAATCACTTTTTCCCTGATACCGGAGAGCCTTTTTTGATGGAGTGTGACGATGGAGAGGTATTTAAGTGTGTAAGAGCACAGGCAAATGGAAAAGCTATCCACACTACCAGTAACAATTCACTGCTAGGCCTCTACTTTAGAAAGCGCCTTGGGGTGATGTCTGGATACATGATAACTATTGATCATCTAATTAAGTATGGCCGAAGCTCTGTTGATGTATCTCGAATGAATTCTCATAAGTTTTATTTAGATTTTTCACCTATTATCTGAATTTAAAATGATTAAAAAAATTAATTACGTTAAATACCCTAATCGGCGAATTTACGACACTGACTTGAGTGACTATGTACCATTTTCTAGCATAAGAAAAAGACTTATGGATGGGTACGATATTGTTGTTTTAAATCATAAGACTAAAGAGGATGTGACTAGAGAAGTTTTGATAAGCATCATCCTTGATCAAAGCGTTCCGGGTAACGAATTATTTACAGAAGATTTAATGAAGATGATTATTAAGTTTTATGGTAACCCTATGCAGGGGTTGTTTATGTCCACCCTCGATCAAAGTCATAAGATGTTTAATTCTCTATGGAAGCTTTCAGCATCATCTAATGATAAAGAGTGATGTAGATAGTTGCTGCTTTTTATATATAAAGAAAATATACTATATTAATGAAGAAATATAAATTAGGAGAGCTTTTTTGTGGTCCAGGCGGAATTGCTATTGGGGCTAAATTAGCAAATAAAAATATCTCTAAGTTTTCTAGCGTAAGGCTTGTTCATGGTTGGGCTGTTGATTACCATGATGAAACTATTGCAACTTACAGACGAAATATTGACGGTGCAAGTGACCAGACTGCAATCGTTGCAGATGTTAGGCAGATCACCGCTAAGGATTTGGCTAAAATATCCCCGAAGATTGATGGTTTTGCTTATGGTTTTCCATGTAATGACTTTTCATTGGTAGGAGAACACAAGGGTATTGATGGTCACTTCGGCCCTTTGTATCGCTTTGGCCTTCCAATCCTTGAGGAATTTAATCCTAAATTTTTTATAGCTGAAAACGTTGGCGGCATTAAGAGTGCTAACGAAGGTAAAACTCTTTCAAAAATTATTAGGGATTTGTCTGAAGCGGGTAAATATGGATATGAAATTACCCCACATCTTTATAAATTTGAAGATTATGGAGTGCCGCAGGCTAGGCATAGAGTAATCTTGGTTGGCATTAGAAGGGATCTTAGGCTAAAGTTTTTACCCCCGGCTCCCACGCATGCTAAAAAGCATAAGACCTGCAAGGATGCTATTGAAAAGCCCCCAATCAAACTCGGTGCCGATAATCACGAGTTTACAAAACAGCATCCAAGAGTGGTGGAGCGCTTAAAATGCATCAAACAAGGTGAAAATGCATGGACAGCCAACCTTCCCGACCATTTAAAACTCAACGTAACTGGCGCTCAAATTAGCCAGATATATAAGAGATTGGATCCCACTAAACCGGCATACACCGTAACGGGATCCGGAGGAGGAGGCACCCATGTTTATCACTGGTCGGAACATAGAGCTTTAACAAATAGGGAGCGGGCACGGCTTCAAACTTTTCCTAATGACTTTGTTTTTGAGGGAGGCAAGGAATCAGTGCGACGGCAAATTGGAATGGCGGTCCCTCCAGAAGGAGCCAAAGTTATTTTCGAAGCAATTATCAAAACTTTGGAAAGGGTGTCTTATGCATCTGTCAAGCCAAACATCGAATTTATTGATTTATTAATCTAGTAATTAATACCCATTTTTTTAGGCTCTTCTTGGGGCATAAGTGAATCGCCCCTAATTTGCTAGACACTTTCAAGCCTCGAAAAGTACTGCTTCTCATAGTTTACCGGTGATAGCTGATTATTGTTACTGTGCCGCCGTTTCGGGTTGTAGAACATCTCGATGTAATCGAAGATATCTCG
>CAIQCE010000329.1 GCA_903870185.1 uncultured Gammaproteobacteria bacterium | reverse complement strand
GGCCGCATAGTCAACCGGTCAAGGGAGACGTCAAACTAGGGCAAGTTCAGTTTTCGTATGGTGGCGATAATTGTCGCAATTTTCAATTGGAATAAAAAGGCGATTAAATGATTGATCTTTATATAGTGCCAATTTAATAAAAGGCTTAGTAAAGCTTTTTGCGACAGTGCTGGAGTATATTGCTTGGTGCATATTTTTGATAGCGGACGTTTATGGGATACCCAATCGGCGTTTTTGCGCATGGACGAGATGGGGTTAGCTTCAACGAAGCGGACTGCCGAGCGAAATTTGCACAAATTTGGTTTACTGCCTGCCGAGCTTAAGGCTGAAAATATTCGGGATGGAAATGGAATTGCCCCAAACCGGTTAGTTATCGAGTGGGAAATATCGGAGGCGCGGCGACGGCGGAGTACGGTTTTATTTGCTCAAATCCATCGAGATAATCATTTAAATAAATCACTTCATTTAAATGATGCTCGAGGAGCCAGATATTGGATTGTATTTGATAGCAAAAAAAATCTTATGAGTGAAATTGCTTCTGCTTTTGAAATCCTCAGGCAGTCTTTTTCCAACCAGTTATTGATTTTACCAAGCGGAGAATTGGTTACTCACTGTCAAGATATTAATTTGAAAAATGAAAAAATTTTATCAATATTGTCCTATGGTGAGAGAATGGGACAATATAGCTATAAAAATTCATTATCTGCTGTGCGAAAACTGAGTCCTCACCTTTTGAGGCTTGAGGCGGAAAGCATTCATATTTTTCGTGAGGCTATCGCAGGAGGCGCCAATCCCGTCATGCTACATTCTCTCGGCAAAGATAGCACAGTAATGTTGCATTTAGCTAAGAAGGCTTTTTATCCAGCTAAACCGCCGTTTCCATTGCTTCATGTTGATACGCGTTGGAAATTTCAGGAAATGTATCGGTTCCGAGATTGGGTCATGCAGGAAAGTGGCATGAATTTTCTCATTCATACCAATCCAGAAGCGATAGCAAAAAATATAAATCCATTCGATCATGGTTCGGCTGTCCACACTGATATCACAAAGACCGACGGGCTAAAGCAGGCCTTAGATCACTATCATTTCGATGTTATATTTGGTGGTGCGCGTCGTGACGAGGAAAAATCACGGGCCAAAGAACGAATTTTTTCATTTCGGACGTCAACCCACCGTTGGGATCCTAAGAACCAGCGTCCCGAGCTTTGGAATCTCTATAATACGCGCAAGAAGACGGATGAAAGTATACGTGTTTTTCCTTTATCCAATTGGACGGAATTGGATGTTTGGCATTACATATTAATGGAAAATATACCCGTGGTCTCCCTATACTTTGCCAAGGAGAGGCCAGTTGTGATCAAGAATGGCGTCATTACCTTAGTCGACGATGAAAGAATTCGGCTTTCGCCCGATGATAAAATCTTACGCCGAAAAGTTCGGTTCAGAACACTTGGATGTTACCCTCTGACCGGAGGTGTTGAATCGGATGCTGACGATGTCCCCTCTATCCTGCTTGAACTGATAAATAGCAAACAATCCGAGCGACAAGGGCGAGCCATTGATAAGGATTCGTCGGGTAGCATGGAAAAAAAGAAGTTAGAAGGGTATTTTTGATGCGCCAATCTTTGCGTTCTAAAATAACAAAAAAAACAATAACGGTGCCCAAACAAGACGTGGATATTGACCCAATCTTGACCATTAATAAATTTCTTGAAAATCAAAATAAGCAAGATTTGCTGCGGTTTATCACATGCGGTAGTGTTGACGATGGAAAAAGTACATTAATTGGTCGGATGCTTTGGGAATCTCAAAATATATATGATGACCAACTTTCGGCACTTCGCCAAGACTCTCATAAACATGGCACACAGGGTGACGATATTGATTTCGCCCTGCTCGTGGATGGTCTTTCTGCCGAACGTGAACAAGGTATCACAATCGATGTTGCTTACCGCTATTTTTCGACCAAGCAACGCCGCTATATTGTCGCGGATACGCCTGGGCATGAACAATATACGCGAAATATGGTAACGGGTGCGTCCACGGCCGATGCTGCGGTAATTCTTGTGGACGCAAGGTATGGACTGCAAGCTCAATCTAAACGCCATGCTTATCTTGTGCGCCTTATGGGGGTTCGAAACATCGTTTTGGCCGTCAACAAGATGGACCTGATCGGTTATTCTGAAAAATCATTTGTAGATATTTGTGAAGCCTTTCATGAATTTGCTCATTTACTAGACTTCAACCCTATTACGGCTATTCCAATTTCCGCCCTTAAAGGGGATAACGTAACTGAAAATTCTTTAAGAATGCCCTGGTATTCTGGGCGTCCACTCATTGAACATCTTGAAAATATACCACTCAACAATGTGGTCGATGATCAAATGATTTTTCCAATTCAATTGGTGTTTCGTCCTAATGCTGACTTTCGTGGTTATGCAGGTACAGTCGCGAGCGGAATAATCAAGAAGGGTGATTTTGTAAAAGTTACCCGGTCAGGTCAGACAGCAAAAATTGCAGAGATTGTGTCATATCAACAGTCGCTGGAAAGGGCTGATATTGGCAGTGCGATAACGATTGTTCTTGACCGTGAAATCGACCTTTCACGAGGGGATGTTTTAACTTCCGAGCGGCTACCACTTGAATCCGCTGATATGTTTGATGTGACTTTAATTTGGATGCATGAGGAGGTTGGGTTAGCTGGTAGAAGCTACGAACTAAAGCTATCAACACAATCGGCAACGGTTACCCTTACCAAGTTAAAACACAAAATTAACATTCATCATTTTGGCCACGAAGCTGTTAGTCAATTGGGCCTTAATGATATTGCCGTCTGTACCATATCAACAGCTAAACCATTAGTCTTTCAGCCTTTTGACCCGCATCATGAACTGGGCCGTTTTATCCTAATTGACAGGTTAACAAACGCAACAGTTGCCGCCGGATTAATTCAACATGCGATGCGACGGTCGCAAAATGTTTATAAGCAATCCCATTCGGTAAGCCGCGAAGAACGGGAGCACATCAACGGCCATTGCGGCAAGGTGATTTGGTTCACTGGTCTTTCTGGTTCTGGAAAATCGATGCTTGCTAACGCTCTCGATCGGGAATTTTATCGCAATAGCGTGAAATCATATATTCTGGATGGCGATAATATTCGTATGGGCATCAATAAAGATTTGGGCTTTTCCGATGCTGATCGGGTTGAAAACATTCGTCGAGCAGCCGAAATCGCAAAATTGTTTATGGACGCCGGGCTTATAGTCCTTGTAGCGTTCATTTCGCCATTTAAACGTGACCGTGAAATGGCACGTGACTTAGTTGGCGCAGACAATTTTCTTGAGGTTTTTGTGAATACCCCGCTTGAATTATGTGAGAAGCGGGATTCTAAGGGGCTTTATGCGAAAGCTAGACGGGGTGAAATTCCAAATTTTTCTGGAATTTCAAGCCTCTATGAGCCGCCAATTCTTGCCGATCTCGAGGTTATGGGAAGTGAAGAAGAGCAAGTGAAGAACATCGAAAAAATATTTAATAAGCTTGATATT
>CAIQCE010000328.1 GCA_903870185.1 uncultured Gammaproteobacteria bacterium | reverse complement strand
GGCCTTTCTACTATTCCTGCGTATAGTCTCGATACGCCTGCTATAAATATCCCAGATATAACACCTAAAGTTTTAAAGATGGCTTTTGATGCCTATGAATGTGCTGATCGAAGTGGACAAATTAAAAATCCCGTATTAAGTATCGTTGATTACTCCCTACCCTCTACCGAAGAAAGACTTTGGATCATCGATATGAGGAAACATAAGGTTTTGTATCACCTATTAGTCGCTCATGGTAAAAATAGCGGAAGCCTCTATGCAACCCATTTCTCCAATCAACCTGGAAGTCTTGCCACTAGCTTAGGAGCCTACCTCACTGCTGAGACCTATAGAGGCAAGCATGGCTATTCTCTTTCATTAGACGGCTTAGACCCTGGGCTTAATGATAAAGCTCGAGAACGGAAAATTGTTCTTCATTCAGCCCCTTACGTGAACCCTAAAAGCCACTGCCTAGGCCGTAGCTGGGGTTGCTTAGCTGTTAATCCTAGCAAAGCTAATGCTGTAATCAATACGATTAAAGGCGGCAGTTTAATCTATGCATATGCTCCTATGAATAAGCAAGATCCCTTTCTCCAACAATGCAAGCTATAACAAACCGATTGTTAGATTTATCCCTGCGAAAAATGCCATATTACTTGTAGGATATTTGCCATAGTTGATGCAATCCTTTCTATATTTCGCTATTAATCACTCCGCCATTAAATTTGCAGTCCATTGATCATTAATAATTTTTAATTTGGCTTACCGTAAAAATTCTAGATGATATCGTTTTTTTACCTAAGCTTGCATTCTTGTGAGTATTCGCAAAAAAGAGCCTAATTATCCGCAGAGTTAGCCTGAGTTGTAAGTTAAAGCAAATTAAAATTCGTGCGCTCTACATAGAAATTAATGATAATAGGAGTACTGACAATGAAAAATATACTATTGAGTGGCTTTGTACTTGGTCTTGCCGCACTGGGTTATTTTAGTCTGATATTGATGTGGGATAATTACAATAATCCGTTACAGCAACAAGCTTCTCTTAGACCTAGTTACTACATTCAAATTAACTAACTCATGGAGACATAATGACCTTTTGTTTACTCACCAAAGGAATTAAGAGCCCTCTATAAGTGGTCAGTTTCAACCCCTTATAGAGGTGCTCTTTATAGGACTTCAACACCACCCATATACTTCAGCAAGACCTCTGGAACTCGAATACGTCCATCCACTTCTTGATAATTTTCCATTACTGCCACTAATGTACGGCCTACTGCAAGGCCAGAACCATTCAAAGTGTGCACCAGCTCTGGTTTTTCCACTCCTCTCTTATAACGGGCCTGCATACGGCGAGCCTGAAAACTTTCAAAGTTGCTGCAAGAGGAGATTTCCCGATAGGCATTCTGCCCCGGCAACCAAACTTCCAAGTCATAAGTCTTAGCTGCTCCAAAACTCACATCTCCTGCACATAAAGCCAAGACCCGATAAGGCAATTTTAATAGCTGCAGAACCTTTTCAGCATTTTGGGTGAGCTCTTCTAAGGCCTGATAGGAATCCTCAGGCTGAACGACTTGTACGAGCTCTACCTTTTCAAATTGATGCTGACGAATCATTCCCCGCGTATCTTTTCCATAAGACCCAGCCTCACTTCTAAAACATGGAGTCAGTGCGACACGTTTAATAGGCAATTGATCCACATCAATCACAGATTCCCGAACTAAATTAGTCACGGGGACTTCAGCAGTCGGAATCAACGTTAAATCATACTCTCCCGCTATGCTGAATAAATCCTCTTTAAATTTGGGCAATTGAGTCGTTCCATAGAGGGCTGGACTCCGAACCATATAAGGTACATAAACTTCTTGATAACCATGCTCTTGTGTATGGAGATCCAACATAAATTGAGCGAGAGCTCTTTGCAATCGAGCCAAAGGACCCTGAAGGACAACAAATCGTGCCCCTGAAATTTTAGATGCGGCTTCAAAATCCATTAAACCATCACGTTCTCCTAGTTCAATATGATCCTTAACTTGGAAATCAAATTTCGGAGGTTCGCCCCATCGTCGGATTTCTTTATTATCAGCCTCAGATTTCCCATCGGGAACTGTATGATGTAATAAATTAGGCAGCGTTAATTGAAATTCTTCAAGCTGATCTAAAATACTTTGAAGCTCGGTTTCACAATTCTTTAATTCATCGCCTATTAAACTGACTTGCCTCATAACTTCAGAAGCATCCTCTCCTTTGGACTTCGCAATTCCAATTGCTTTAGAAGCCTGATTGCGCTGATTTTGAAGCTGCTGAGTAAGGTCCTGAAGATTTTTACGCTTCTCTTCTAGCTCTAAATATCGCCCCGCTTCTAATTCAAACCCTCGTCGGCCAAGGCCTTGAATGACTTCATCTAAATGACTTCTTAATAATTTAGGATCTAACATATTTTTTCCTTATTGAGCTCTCTTAACTGATTTAATTTTTCTTTAATTTGAATTTCTAAACCCCGACCCACCGGTTGATAATATTGCTTTGGTTCCATCTGATCCGGAAAATATTTCTCCCCTTTGGCAAAGGCATTTTCTTCATCGTGAGCATAACGATAGCCTTTCCCATAATCCAGTCCTTTCATCAATGTTGTGGGGGCATTCCTAAGATGCATAGGAACCTCAAGACTTGGCATGGATTGAATATCGGCCTTTGCTGCATTATAAGCCTTATAAACTGCATTACTCTTGGCGGCAGAGGCTAAATAGATAACCGCTTGTGCCAAAGCTAATTCTCCTTCAGGACTGCCCAATCGTTCATAAGTTTGCCAGGCATCCAAAGCCAAATGCAGAGCCCTAGGATCCGCATTACCAATCTCTTCTGTCGCCATTCTTAAAATTCTTCGTCCTAAATAATTGGGGTCACAGCCCCCATCCAACATCCGCAACATCCAATATAAGGCAGCATCTGGATCAGAACCTCTAACCGATTTATGCAAAGCTGAGATCTGCTCATAAAAAATATCACTGTGTTTATCGAATCGACGAACATCTGAACTTAAAACCTGTTCTAAAACCTCATCGGAAATAGTCACTGAATTTTCATTTTCTTCTCTAAAATCGGAGATCACTTCTAGCACATTCAAAGCTTTTCGAGCATCACCATCTGCAAACTCTGCAATTTTTATAAGTTGGCTTTCATTTAACTCTAAATTAAATGCACCCAAACCTCGCTCTTGGTCTTCAAGAGCCGACTGCATCACTTTTAAAATTTCAGCTGTAGTCAAAGGCTTTAACACATACACTCGAGTACGCGAAAGCAAAGCATTGTTTAAAGCAAACGAAGGGTTTTCAGTGGTTGCACCAATTAAAATTAATGTCCCGGATTCCACATGAGGTAAAAAGGCATCTTGTTGGGCTTTATTGAAGCGATGTACTTCATCTACAAACAGTAAAGTTCTAAGGCCTGATTTTTTAGCTTCCTGAGCCTTCTGAACAATTTCACGGATTTCTTTCACCCCCGCTAAGACAGCTGAAATTTGCTCAACCTCCGCATCAAATGAAGAAGCTAATACATGAGCAAGCGTTGTTTTGCCTACTCCAGGAGGCCCCCATAAAATCATCGAATGTGGGCGCTTTTCTTTGATCGCTAAACGTAACGGCTTGGATTCTGCTAATAAATGAGACTGGCCCACGTATTCTTCAATAGTTCGTGGGCGCATTCGGCTCGCAAGCGGCCTAGTATCAACACTCATGAATTCACCAATACATCGACACCATGAGGTGGCTTAAACTCAAATTCAGAGCCTTTAAAATGAATATCATTTCGAATGGAAATAAATCTAAAAATATTTTTCTCACCCAATTGATTTTCAAACTGCATACTTTGTAATTGACGATTTTTAAAAATAAATCGAATCCATTTGAATTCTGATTCTTTATCTTTAGGGATTAACAAATATTGAGATTTAGTTTCTGCTGTTATTGTAAATTGCTTTTCCAGAGATTGTGTACTACCGCTCAAGAGTTGAGCGGGACTTAAATTGCCTTGATCTTGAACATGATCTTGAGTGACCTGAGCCAAATCCACATCATAAATCCACAAATCACGCCCATTCGTAATCAATAGTTGATGAGTCGGCTCTAAAGTTTCCCATTTGAAATGACCGGGTCTCTGCAACTTTACCGTACCATGACTCGTTTGCATCAAAGTCTGATGGGTGTTGTACGTTTCTTCTTTAAAATTAGCACTAAAGTTATTTAATGTAGCCAAAAGCTGACTCAATTCATCTACAGGAGAAGGTGATGCAAATGCCGCTATCGATACGACAAGCCATAGAGCAATACCCAAGCCGATAAGCTGTTTAATCATTACAGTGATCCTAATTCTCAGAAGATGGCACTAACACTTCACGCGCCCCACTACCATCAGAGGGTGCACTGACTACGCCAGCCGCTTGCATCGCATCTACGATACAAGCCGCTCGATTATAGCCAATTTTAAATCGTCTCTGAATACTTGAAATCGAAACTCGTTGTGACTGTATCACTTGTTCCACGGCTTGATCATAAAGTGGATCTTGCTCCGCATTTCCGTAATTGTTTTCACCCTCTGTTCCATTGAGATCCCCGCTGAAATCCTCATCTAATATCGATTCAATATACTGAGGCGCCCCAGTTTGTTTTAAATAATCCACCACTCGATGAACTTCATCATCACTCACATAAGCCCCGTGAACTCGAACTGGAACCCCTGTTCCTGGCGCTAAATACAACATATCACCATAACCCAATAATTGTTCAGCACCCTGCTGATCTAAGATCGTACGTGAATCAATTCTAGAGGAGACTTGGAAAGCAATTCGAGTGGGGATATTGGCTTTGATCAATCCTGTGATTACATCGACCGAAGGTCTTTGAGTCGCAAAAATTAAATGGATACCTGCCGCTCTGGCCTTCTGAGCTAATCGAGCAATCAAGGTCTCTACTTTTTTACCCACTACGACCATCATGTCAGCAAACTCATCAGCTAATACGACAATCTGAGGTAATTCTTCTAACACCGAAGGTTTAGAACCTTCATCTGTCAATGTCGGCATAAAAGGATCTGGTATGGGAGTGCCTTTAGCATTTGCTTCTTTAATTTTTTGATTAAAGCCTGCTAAATTACGAACACCCACAGTGGCCATAATTTTATAGCGTCGCTCCATTTCGACGACACACCATCTCAAAGCACTCGCGGCATCTTTCATATCGGTGACGACTGGCACTAATAGATGAGGAATCCCCTCATAAATCGCAAGCTCCAACATCTTAGGATCGATCATAATCATCCTGAGATCTTTCGGTGTGGACTTATAAAGCAAACTTAAGAGCATCGCGTTCAAGCCAACTGATTTTCCAGAACCTGTAGTACCCGCCACTAGAAGATGAGGCATTTTTGCTAAATCTACTACCACAGGTTGGCCTGCAATATCTTTACCTAAACCCAAGGTCAAAGCTGAATGAGAATTCGCATATTCCTTTGAGTCTAAAATATCCCTTAAGCCTACGACTTCTCGCTGCTCATTAGGCAACTCTAATCCGATTACAGATTTTCCAGGAATGACTTCAACCACTCGAACACTAACGACTGAAAGTGATCGAGCTAAATCTTTAGCAAGCCCTGTAATTTTGCTGACTTTAGTACCCGCCGCAAGATCCAATTCAAATCGCGTTACCACAGGGCCTGGATGAACCGCTACTACCCGAACATTTACATTGAAATCAGCGAATTTAGATTCCACTTCTCGTGAACGAATTTCTAATTGTTCCGTTGAATAAGCAGGAGCATCTGAATGAGTGGGTACATCTAACAAAGATAAATCGGGCAATCCCGTCGCAGTAAAAGAACTTAGTTTAGGAGGAGGTGAGCTCAAGCTGGGCTTTCTCTCCACAATCACCGGCTTATGATACTCCACGACTCCTTTGGACTCCGTAGGGTC
>CAIQCE010000327.1 GCA_903870185.1 uncultured Gammaproteobacteria bacterium | reverse complement strand
GAAATTGTGACTCAATATTGGGAAGAAGAGGAGTCAAAAAAAGATAGGCATCATTTTTTTGCTCAGATGAAAATTTTTTTGGAGGCGAGCCCTGTTTTCATGCAGGAATCGGATTTGGCTTTAATTTTGCCTAAATTCACAAGAGAAAGTAGAGAAATAAAGCTTGAAGAGCAAAATAGGAATAGGGATGCAATCTTTACAGAAGATGCTCCATTGGACTGGGGGTTGTTTTCGGGGAAGTATGGTGATTATACTGACTCAAAGCTTAGTTTATCAAAAAAAGAATTGCTAGATAAGGAATTAAAGCGATATTTTGATGAGACTCTATTGGCGCTTCCATCTATTTATGTGAAAATTGAATTTTTGTTAGAATGGGCGATGCCTGGTGCTTCTGATTTAAGGAGGGGTATTGATTCACTTGAGGCTTATGTTGCTCGATATTTAATTAATTATGTCTGTTCTGAAACTCTTTGGTATCCTGAATTTTTGAAGCATGCTATTTCTTTTGGACATTGTGCAGAAGATACTTCTATTGCATATATGGCTTTTCAGTATACTGAGGATGTTGAGCGGTTTATATCTATAGATCCTCTTATTCCAATTATTAAATTTGAACTTAATAAAAATTCTGCGACTAATATTTTGGTTTGTTATTTATTTCTTCATGAGTATTTTAATAGGGCTGCACTGGGGCGATGTGAGCTTGAAATGATGGTTTACATGTTATCGGTTTTTTCAGGAGATGATATCGATAAGACCAAATTGAAAGCAATGTATGAGTTAATGGGCCTTCATGATTTTTTTGAAAGCTTTGTTGGCGATGAACTATCTTATTTAGTTTTCAATGGTTATATTTCCAAGGTTTCAGGGAGATTGAGTGAAGTTTTTGCTAAGAAGGTTTGGAAAATTGATGAGCCTCTGTTAGTTCCAGAAAAGTCAAAGTCAAAACCAAGGTCAAAGAAAAAAAATAGCAAAGAGGCTCTTAAGTTAAGTGTGTCTGTACCGGCTGGGTCTGGAGTAGGGGCTGTTGCTACCGCTGGTGCTGGGTTTAAAACTGAAAGTGTGGGTTCAGCCTCTCCAGATGCTTCTACTTTAACTGGGTCTTTAGAAGGTCGTTCTTTAGGATCTGATATAGATTCTACTTCTTCTAAAAGTGAAAGTGGAGGCTCTTCTGGTAAGTTTTCTGTAGGCGCCTTCTCTGCTATTAATCCCGCTATTTTCTCTAAAAAATTAGAAAAAATATTTAGTAATGTGAATGAAATAAAAAATCAGTTGTCTAAAGCGATTAAGTCATTAAAGGCTGTTATTTCATTGGCTGATGTTGAGGGCGAGGAGACTAAACCATTTGATGAGATTCTCATTAAACTGCGTGACTATAAAAAAATCATTAGATCACTCTCTTTGAAATTAGAAGCATTGTTAAAAAATCCGTATATCGCTATATCTCTTTCAGAAGAGATAGCAGATGTATTTTTCCCATATTCAAGATGGCCTGAAGTTGGGGATTGGTTTTTTGATTTTTCTAATTCCATAGTGATTTCACTCAATAAGTTAAAAAATGAATGTAGATTGGTTGCCGGTGCAGAAGATGATTCTGCTCCTCCTGCTTTCAAACAAAGTTTAAATGATATTGCGAATAAAATTGAAGTGTTTTTTAATGGGCGATTTTTGCCGGAAGAGCCAGGTTCAGTTGAGGTTATTGTAGATGTCTTTAACCCTTTGAAAAAATATAGTAATGATTTTTTTGCGTCTTATGAAGCTTTATATTCTAGAGTATTGCCTGTTTATTCTTCTTTGCAATATTATTTATCGAAATTCCCGGGTAATACTGAAATTACGATTAAATTATTGATGATTCAGAGGTTAATTCGAATCATGCAAGATAGCTTTAATCATATTAAAAAATTCAGTGATGCTCCTGTGGGTGAGTTTGATTTCTCTAGTGTCATGAGCCCTCTTAATGCTGTGCCAGTTGCATTAAGCGAATATCGACCTTTAGAGGTGATTTTAGAAGATTCTTCTAGTTTTGAAAAATCTTGGAATGATATTTTAAATGATTGGGCTTTTCCAATGGATGCTTTTATAGATGATAGTAAAGATGAAATTTTGCGATGGAAGTTTTATAAGCGGTATTACAGGAATGTGACTGCTTTATTGCTAAGACTTAAAAGTTGTTACTTTACATCTATCAATTACCCTATTGTTGATAATCTTTTGGAAGCTTTGGGTGATTTATTTAGAGTTGAATTTATCGGAACAGGTGTCGACAATCAAGGTCGATTGGATATCGATTTAAGATTAGCTTGCTTGAAGCCAGAACTTAACTTAAATGATATTTTTGAATGGGTTAAGTTAAAATTAAAAGCCAGTGGTTTTGAGTTTGAAGTAACAGGTTCGGGTGAAATTAATGCTTTTGTCATTATAAAAAGACAAATGGTATCTATTGGCTTAAAGGGGAAAGGGCTCCTGCAAGGGGGGCAGCTAGGGGAGCATTATCCTATTGACCTTACTATACGTCCTTTCTCAACTTTTTCTCTTTCAGGTGATCCTGAGTCACAAAGTAGTTTTGATCGACGAGCTCAGCATAATGAGGTGTTGGTGGTAGATCAGGCTTCAGTTTCAGTGGATTATTTGACGGGCCGAAGAATAGTCGATCATGCGGTTCAATTTAATCTTAGAAATAAACGGCTTGGTTATCATCCTAATATTTATGATGAAGTTTCTGGTCTTATTTTATTGATTAAAAATTTAGTACAGGTTTGGGATAGTTTTAAAATGGAAGTTGATCCTTTTGCCAAAGGTCTTAAGGGGATGGAGGAGCCTGCTGACAAAGCGGAAATGGCCTATCAAAATGCTTTGAAAATTGGAATTGAATTAGTGAGAGCTAAGGGCAATATTGGCAACATTAAGTTGTCACACCCTGCCTTATTTAGTGCTTTGGAACAAAGTATTTCAAAACATTTTACTGACACTAGAACTGATCTACCCTATTTGAATCGCTCTAAACACTTCATTAAATTCTGTAAAGATTTGGGAATAGTACTATTAAAATCGACTAAGACCGGACCTGCAGCACTTGAGCAATACCTTAAACTGGACATTAATGAGACAGGTGTAATTACTGAGACATCTATTAAAGATATTAATCCCAATACTTCTGTAGTCATTCGAAAAATTAATAAAGTAAAACCTGTGGTCGTATCCACAGAGGCATTGAGTCCAACAGGCTCTGCTTTATTTATAACGGCTGCTCGAGAGGTAGTGAAAGCGGATCGTGCGGCTGCCGAGGCAAAGCATGCTGCTGCTGAAGCGAGGCGTGCTGCCGAGATCCGTAGTGCCGCTGCTGATAAATTTCGTCTTATGGGTGGTGGGCATAAACCTGCTGCTGCTTCTGAAGCTGCTGGTACTGACGTATCCTTGCCTGCTGCAAAGGCGGGTGCTGGGGTATAAAAGGCGAGTGCTTCGGGTCAATCTCTCACTTGAATTATTGATTAATCTGTCATACTCTTTTTAGTGGTATAAAGAGTTGTTTTATGGAAATGGGATTTCTGTGGTTTTATATCACATTTGAGTCTTGTAAGATTATTGATCAACACAGGGAGTGCTGATGAAAAAATTACTGGTAGGAATACTAACTTGTGCATTGAGCGCGGGTTTAGTTTCAGGGTGTTCAGTTAAGCCTCATCCCTTATCGAATCAAGATCAACTGAGTCTTGCCGATCAATTGCAGCTCATGTACCAAAATCAACCAAAAGCCACTCGTGTCACCTTATCTGAAGCAATCGTTCGTGCCTTGAACTACAATCTTAATCATCGAATTCAAGAGGCAAATATTGCCTTAGCTGCAGGTCAACTGACCATGACAAAGTGGCATACTTTACCAGGTCTTAATGCCAATTATAATTTTAGCAATCGAAATAATTCTGAAATTCAAATGTTGGATAATGGAAACGGTACCCTCACGCCTAATACTAGCAGCGTGACTCCTCGAACCATGCAAACAGAAAGCTTTGGTACGACTTGGAACATTTTGGATCTGGGTATGAGTTATATCCGGGCCAAACAAGCTGCCAATCAAGTATTGATTGCAAAGGAGCAGCGCCGCAAGATCGAGCAACAGTTAATTGGAGATGTGATTGTCAGTTATTGGAAGGCTTATAGCGCGCAACAATTATATAATCAAGTGCAAGTGTTTAATGGACAAGTGGTTCAGTCTCTAGATCGTTCAGATCAAGCATTAAAGGAGAGGATTTCTCCTGTTAAAGAGCAGTTAGAATATCAATATTTATTGTTGGAATCTAAGCATCATTTGAATGAATTAAAATCGAATTTAATGTTGGCAAAAATGCAGCTTGCATCGTTGATTAATCTTTCACCAGATTCTGATTTTCAATTAACCAATCCAGGTTTGGGATTGCCACATTTAAATTTTAAACCAGCAGACATGCGAAAAGTGGATTTAGTGGCTTTGGTGAATCGTCCTGAATTAAGACAATCAAGTTATCAATCACGAATTGCTTTAGAGTCTTTGACAGCAGCAAAATTAAAAGTACTGCCTGGGGTGAATTTTAGCTATAACTATAATCACACTGATAATAAATATTATCTGAATGATCAATGGATGAGTGCCAACTTGCAGTCAGCTTGGAATCTAATGCAGGTATTATCTAATCCTTCAGAAATTCGATTGGCCGGTGCTCAAATTGATGTGGCTAATTTACAGCGCTTGGCTTTAACAGTGGGGGTCCTCACTGAAATTCGAATGGCTTATATGCAATATCAATTAGGATTAATGGATTATGCAGATTCTGTTCGAATCGCTTCTGTTAGTCAGCAGCTTTATACTCAAGCGCAGGTTTTGGCTGATACTGATGTGGTGAGTCAAAGTGCTTTGGTTCAATCGGGTATTAATGCAATTAATGCGCGATTGGAGCAGGCCTTAGCGATGTCCAAGTTATTAGATGCTTTTGCTAAATTTTACCAAGCTGTTGGCTTGAATTTAGTGCCTGATTTACAGGGTGATAATTTACAGGCTCAGATTAAAGAAGTTCAGACGGCGCTTACGGTTGATTATCAAAATGGATTTTCTAAGCAGATGAACGCAGCATATCAACAATTTATACCGCCGGCTGTTCCTTCGATAGTGCCTCTGGATGTGAAGACTGCAGTCCCAAATCTCACTCAAACAATAGCACCTAAAGTAGAAGTTAAATCAGTCGTTAAAGCAGAGTTGAATGTAGCACCGAAGGTAGCCCCTAAGGTAGCTCCTAAGGAAGGAGTCGAAAAGGTCGTAGTTAAAGAGCAAACTAAGGTGGATTCGAAAGTGGCTTCAATAGCAGAGGAAAAGGCTCTGCCTAAGTTAACGGAAAAGAGAGAAGCACCTGTTACAGTTAAGCCAGTTTCATTTAAGGAAGTTCCTAAGGCGGATGCAAAAATACAGCCAGATTTAAGTTATTTGGCTAACAGTTCTCGCATCTTTGCCTGAATCATATCGATTGCAATTCGATTTTCTCCGCCTCGAGGAACAATAATATCCGCATAACGTTTGGAAGGTTCGATGAATTGTAAATACATCGGGCGGACAGTATTTTCATATTGTTCAAGTACAGACTCTATGGATCGTTGACGTTCGATCACATCGCGAGTAATTCTTCTAAGCAGGCAGATATCGAGGGGCGTATCCATAAAGATTCGGATATCCATCAACTTTCTTAATTCGGGTTCTACAAATAATAAAATGCCCTCTAGGACAATGATTCGGTGTTGGCCTATTTCTCGTGTCTTTTTACTGCGTAAATGTTGAGAGTAATCATAGGTCGGTATGGAAACAGAGTGTCCTTGTTGTAGCTGATGTAGCTGCTGATGCAGTAGATTATGCTCAAAAGCATCTGGGTGATCGTAGTTGGCCTTGGCTCGTTCTTCAAAGGTGAGTTCACTTCGGTCTTTATAATAGGAATCCTCAGAAATAATAACCACTTGGTCAGAACCTAGCTCATTGCAAATCGTATGGGCCAGGAGGCTTTTACCAGAAGCTGAGGCTCAAACGAT
>CAIQCE010000326.1 GCA_903870185.1 uncultured Gammaproteobacteria bacterium | reverse complement strand
ATGAGTCGCCAGTTGAGGTATTCATACTGTTGACGTAAAGAGTCTTTTTTATAGTTGTCAATACCATGATTGTACCTGACATAATGAAATTCCCTGCCTTCAGGCTGATACCAATTTAAAGACTTTATTCTACCTTGCTCTAAAGATTGCTTAAAAATCTGAGGCAGTTCATGCAAAATAGAATCTGAATAGACTAATAGGTTTTCATTAGAATTCAAATTCAAATCAGCAAGCTCATAGATACAATATTCATTCAACTTAGCTAATCCTCGAACAAATGCTGAATCGGTATAAAGCTTCGTCTTAGATAATTCAATTATATTATTCGATATGTTAAATTTTTCTGAACCATATAGCCATAAAGCATCAACTGTTGGCATTCGGCTTGAACGACGTTTTTGATTAATTTTGGATGCATGCAAAAGCATTTGTAACTCTGTAAATAAATGTTCAGCGCCGATGGGTAAATAAGAGGTAATTGGCCTAGTCAAAGAATCAGCCAACAAATGAGACTGAATATTCCAAGGCTTTTCAGATTTCAAATACCATCGATTAGGGTGCGGTGCTATTAATTCTAAAGCATCTGTTTTTAAATAATCATTAAGCTCAATCAAGAGTTCCTGAGCTTCAACCACAGTTAAATTTAAATGGGCATTACCTAAAAGATACGCCTGAGTCAGATCAGTTTGTAAACTAACTGGGTCTGCTCGCAACCAATGTCCTTCCGATAACCCATCCCCTATAGCTGAGCAAGCAGCAAAACTGAGTAACTGCGTAGGTTGAAGTCTGCCTATGATGATTTCTTGAACTGAGCGATGATCTGATTTTAATTGAGCCTGACTTAATAAATTATCATCAAGCTCAATCTTATTTTCAGTGATTAAATCGATATGAATGGATTCAAACTTCACAAGCCCGGCTTCTTCGATGCTGCAGAATCAGGAAAAGAGCTAAGATAGGCCTCTAATTTCGCAATGCATGATAACGTTACTCCACTAATTGTAACAAAGGCAACTTTAGGAGAGCCTGGTATTTCCTGGCCCTCAAGTTTAATGAATGAATCAAGGCCTGCTGCTTCCAACCCAGCTTTAATCAATTGATGCAATTTCTGAGCAAGTAATTTTGATTCTGAAAATTTCGAATTTGTTCTTATTCCCTCTGGCGCACAATACAACTTAAGATTCAAATTACGGCTCCGCTCATCAAAAACTCGCGCAATTAATATCGTATTTGTTGGATAACAATTGAACTGCTTTCTTTGTTCCCAGGTTACCAGGGGAAGTTTTGCTATCACAACTTTATAATCAAATGAAAGATTTTCTAACAATCGAGATACCCATTCAGCAAAATGTGGAATCATTTTATCATGAATGGCCTGAGTATCTACTTGAACAGCGGCAGAAAATAATCCTGAAGCACTGGCTGAACTGGACCCTGCAGAAGCAGCTCCTGCTCCTGTACCAACCGAAGCTGCAGATGCCGCAACTCCAGAGCCAGCTCTAGCCCTTCTTCCTAAAACACCTGTTTCAGCAATCCTTCGTGCCTGAGGAGCAGCAGTGGATGTAGGAGCAGCAGCAGATGCAGAGGAGGCTGCTGCTCCTAGAGATGCAATGACTGCAACAGCATCTGAAGCCTCTCCTGGAACGGCAGCTACTTCCCTTCCTGATTGAGATTGAGATACTGCCGCTGATCCTACATCCTTGCTCTCTTCTGTTCTTGAAAGTTTAGAATCCTTTGGTTTACCATACCCAGCACCTGCAGCACTGGGTTTAGCACCTGTTGCAAATTTTTCTCTAGAACGTTTAGCCCCAACCCTACTACTCTTATCAGGTTCTACCACCTCCCCACCCGGCATTTCTTCAGCTTGTGTAGCGATAGCAGAAGCTCCATCTGAATCTTGAGAAGTTCCCGACTGGGTGCTGCTTGAAGAAGCACTAGCTACTTCACCCGCTCCGCCTGAACGATGTATATGCCAAGCCCTTACAACGCCATCTAAAGTTATGATTCGAGTTAAAATAAATTCTCTCACTGCTCTCGAAGCAGCCTTTAAATACTGACGAACTTTTTCTTTTTTCTCTTCAAGAGAAAGTTCATCAACAAAAGCTTCAGCTTTTACAGCTCCCACTGCTGAACTTGAACTTGAACTTGAACTTGAACTTGAACTTGAACCTGAACCTGAACTAGAACTGGAAGCAGCAGGCGCTGCAGAACTGAAACTAGAAGCAGCTGCTGCTCCAGCGATCATTTCGACAGATGCAGGCCTAATAGAATCTTCACGCCGCCTTAAGACCAACCGCTTAAAAACTTCCTGCCCTCTCGAACCTAATGCATAGCTAAAATCCCTACTGAAATTTTCAACTAAAGTCTTTAATTGAGCATTTATAGAGAGGGCTAACCAATTATGAAAATCACGATCCACTTCAGGAAAAAATGAACCTGTAATAGCCGCAATGATTACATCTTCCATTTCTAGAAATTTATTGATAGCCATTTCCAACTCTGCCTCAGGGTTTGAAACTGAGCGCGTCACGCGCCCCGAAGCAGATGATTTCACTCCAGCAGCATTTCTCGCTCCCACTCCGGCTTCAAAAACAGGTGCCAAAAAAATTGAGCTGCCTTGTCGAGTCACTGCTGATGATGATCCGGCTCCAGCCTCGGCTGGGAGAGCAGCTGCGGCTCCAACTTCTGCAGTAGGTGCAGGTGCAGCCGCACCAACGGCAGTCAGACTGGCCTCCCTTGTTGGAACAGAACCAGTATGAGTTCCAATCGGACCCTGTTGTCGAGTCGGTTTCGCACCAGTATGACGCATTATAAAATCCTCTTAAATTGACTACTAATTTGAATAAAATCACCTATACTTAGGCATATTGAAACCTTGGGAAAGGCCCTATAACTCAGGATATTAAAATGACGATCAGCCAGTTTTATTTAAATAAATTCCCTCTCCTTAATGTCGACTCAGACCACTATCTCAGAGATCAACAAATTAAAGATACCCAAGCATTTTTCAACTATTATACGGATCCAGAAGTTTCACGCTATATTTTAGCGACTATTCCGACCAATCTCCAAGAAGCTGAGGCAGAAATCCATTATTGCCAAAATTTATTCCAACAACAACAAGGGATTTTTTGGACTTTAGCAGATCGCCATACCGACCAAATGATCGGGTCTATTGGCCTTTATATCAACAATTTTCACCATCGTGTGGAACTCACCTATGAATTAGCTAAAGCCTACTGGGGCAAAGGGATCATGTCTCGAGCCATTCAAGTCGTCAACCAATTCTGTTTTAACTCAATGGGAGCGATTCGAATTGAAGCGATTACTCTAAAAGACAATGTTAATTCGATTCGGCTCTTACTAAATAATGGCTTTCAACATGAAGGCGAACTTCAT
>CAIQCE010000325.1 GCA_903870185.1 uncultured Gammaproteobacteria bacterium | reverse complement strand
GTCCTTAAAACATGTGGCAAAATAGAGGACTAAATGACAAAGTCCAAAACAGGATCTTCGCTTTCACAAGGCGGCTTATCGGAATTAAAGCGTCGTCTTTTGTTTGTGATGATTGGACTTTTGGTTTATCGCCTAGGTTCTTATATTCCTGTTCCAGGATTGGATCCACAGAAGTTAGCGGGTTTATTTAATTCCAATGATAATGGAATTCTAGGTTTATTTAATATGTTTTCAGGCGGAGCCTTATCTCGCTTGACCATATTTGCATTAGGGGTGATGCCTTATATTTCTGCTTCGATCGTCATTCAGATGTTCGGAACAGTTTCCCCCAGAATGCAACAATTGAAGAAAGAAGGTGAGTCTGGCAGGCGACAGATCACACAATTTACTCGATATGCCACGGCTTTGCTGTCAGCTTTTCAAGCAGTGGGTATTTGTAAATGGTTGGTCAGTGAAAATATTGCGATCAACCCAGGTTTTGGATTTTATTTTGTTGCCATTATCACTCTGGTAACAGGCACCATGTTTTTGATGTGGTTGGGTGAGCAAATCACTGAGCATGGAATCGGTAATGGGATCTCGTTGATTATCTTTGCGAGTATTGCCTCTCGATTCCCGATAGCGATTGCTGAAGTCCTTGAGCAAGTGCGTCAAGGTCAAATGCAAGTGCTGACTTTATTATGCTTAGCAGTTGCAGTAGTCGCGGTGACCGCAGTGGTCGTTTATTTTGAACGAGCTCAGCGACGAATCACCATTAATTATGCTAAACGCCAACAAGGGCGAAATTTATATGCGGCTCAGAGTAGCCACTTGCCCTTAAAGATAAATATGTCGGGTGTTATTCCCCCGATATTTGCACAGGCCATTATTTTATTTCCAGCGGCCATTGCAAAGTTTTTTGGAACTACCCCTGGGTTTGGGTGGTTGAATGGAGTGGCTTTGGCATTAACGCCGGGTCAACCAGGTTATATGTTATTGTTTGCGGCGGCTGTGATCTTTTTTGCATTTTTTTACACAGCATTGGTATTTAATCCACGAGAGACTGCGGATAATTTACGAAAATCAGGGGCTTTTATACCTGGAATCCGCCCCGGGGAACAGACCGCTCGGTACATTGATCAGGTCATGACCCGATTAACGTTAGTGGGTTCAATTTATTTAACGCTGGTGGCTTTGTTGCCCCAGTTTATGATAATGGCTTGGAACGTGCCTTTCTATTTTGGAGGGACTTCCCTCTTGATCATTGTAGTAGTGATCATGGACTTTATCGCTCAGGTGCAGGCCCATTTAATGAGCCATCAATATGAGTCGATAATGAAGAAGTCGAGTGGGAAGGGTTCTAAAGTGAGTTTGATCCGTTAGTGGATCTTTAGAGAGGAGAGATACAATGAAAGTCGGAGCATCGGTGAAGAAAATTTGCCGTAAATGCAAGCTGGTTAAGCGTAAGGGTGTATTACGCGTTATTTGTGAAAATGGTCGCCATAAACAGCGACAAGGGTAATAAAAGGCGCTTGCTTTTTATTAAAGTGAAAGGTATCCTTAGCGACCTTTTTGGTAGCTTAATGGTTAAGTTTATTTTGGAGTTTTAGGAATGACTGCACGTATAGCAGGTGTAAATATACCAGTGCAAAAGCACACACGGATTGCCTTGCGTTCAATCTTTGGTATAGGGCCTACGTTGGCTGATGAGATCTGTAAATTAGCCAAAATTAATCCTGCGGCTAAGATTAAAGACTTGAGTGAAACTGAGCTTGAAGCTCTTCGAGTTGAAACAGCAAAGCACACGGTTGAAGGCGAGTTGCGTCGAATCGTTACGATGAATATCAAACGAAAAATGGATCTAGGAACCAACCAAGGAAGAAGGCATCGATTAGGTTTGCCAGTAAGAGGGCAACGAACTAAGACTAATGCACGTACTCGAAAGGGTAAGCGCAAACCAGTTCGTAATTAATCATTTAAGAAGTTGAAAGGCTAGGATTGATGAGACGTCAGAAAAATAAAAAATATCCAGAGGGAGTGGCCTACATCAGCACTTCTTTTAACAACACCTTTGTGTCAATAGCAACTCCTAATGGAGATGTTATCTGCTCTGCTTCTGCAGGTGGCTGTGGTTTTAAAGGTGCTCGTAAAAGTACACCTTATGCCGCACAGTTAGTGGCAGAAAAGGCAGCGAAAGCGTCACAAGAAAAAGTTCAAATGAAGACTTTGTTGGTGGTGTATGTCAGTGGTGCTGGCGGTGGACGAGATTCTGCTATTCGTGCTCTTAAAACAGCAGGTCTAGAAATTCGCTGTATTAAAGATATCACTGGTATTCCTCACAATGGATGCCGACCACCCAAGAAACGTCGTATTTAGGAGTTGATCGAGAATGGCAAGATATATAGGCCCTAAGTGTCGTTTAGCGCGACGTGAGAAAACAGATTTAGGATTTAAAAGCGGTATTCGCTCTCTAGATACTAAATGTAATATGGAGAAAATCCCTGGCCAACATTGGCAGCGTCGTGGTCGTACCACTGACTTCGGTACTCAGTTGCGTATGAAGCAAATGATTCGCCGATATTACGGTTTGCTAGAACGTCAGTTCAGAAATTATTATGAACGCGCTGATAGAATGAAAGGTTCTACAGGCGACAACTTGATGAAGTTGCTAGAAGCACGATTGGACAATGTAGCCTATCGCATGGGTTATGCTTCTACTCGAGCTGAAGCACGCCAATTAGTAACGCATAAAGCTATTTTAGTTAATGGATCTTTGGTGAATATCCCTTCTTATGAAGTGGCGCCAGGGGATGTGGTTGAGGTTCGTGAAAAAGCTAAAAAGCAAATGCGAATCAATGCTGCGATGGAATTAGCTCAACAACGTCCACAATGTACCTGGTTACAAGTGGATGCAAAGAAGTTAAGTGGAACCTTCAATGCGCCGGATGTGGATCAACTCCCACCCGAATTCAAGGTTAATTTGGTCGTCGAATTGTACTCTAAGTAGAGGTCTCATAATGCTGGAAATTTATAAGAATTTTCTAACGCCTAAAAACATCCAAATTCAGGCAGTTAGTGCTAATAGCTCAAAGATCATTCTAGAGCCTTTGGAGCGTGGATTTGGTCATACCTTAGGTAATGCGTTAAGACGTATTTTGCTTTCTTCAATGCCAGGTGCGGCTATTGTTGAAGTCGAGATTGATGGTGTCTTGCATGAATACAGCTCTATTGAAGGTGTTCGTGAAGATGTGGTCGATATCTTATTGAACTTGAAAGGTGTTGCTATCAAGTTAATGGGCCGTGAGTCTGTTACTTTACATCTTAAGAAAAAAGGCGTGGGTCCTGTTGTCGCCGGTGATATCGAAATGAGTCACGATACTGAAGTCATCAACCCAGACCACGTGATCGCACATTTGACTAAGAATGTAGAACTCAATATGCGTCTCAAAGTAGAATTAGGTCGTGGGTATAGTCCAGCCTCTCTTCGAGCAGAAGAAGAATCTCGTTCAGTCGGTGGTTTGTTATTGGATGCCTCATTCAGCCCAGTACGTCGAGTGACTTACTCAGTTGAAAATGCTCGAGTTGAAAAACGAACTGACTTGGATAAGTTGATTGTTGAATTGGAAACTAACGGTACCTTAGGTCCTGAAGAAGCCATTCGTCATGCAGCGACCATTTTACAACATCAATTGGCTGCATTTGTAGATTTGCAGCATGAAGAGCATGCTCAATTGGATGACCAACATCATAAGATCGATCCAGTGTTGTTGCGTCCAGTGGATGATTTAGAATTAACGGTCAGAGCTGCTAATTGCCTTAAAGCTGAGAATATTTATTATATCGGCGATTTGGTTCAACGATCTGAAAATGATTTGCTAAAGACCCCAAATTTGGGTAAAAAATCATTGATGGAAATTAAAACAGTATTGGTTCAGCGTGGTTTGTGTTTGGGAATGAATCTCGATAACTGGCCTCCTGCTGAATTGGAATCGAAGTAATAGGGTTTAATCATGCATCATCGTAAGAGTGGAAAAAAATTAAATCGTCATAGTGCTCATCGAAAGGCTATGTTTAAAAACATGTCAGCTTCTTTCTTGAAGCATGAGTTGATTAAGACGACTTTGGTCAAAGCGAAAGAGCTTCGTCGTGTCGTAGAGCCTTTGATTACGTTGGCGAAAGAAGACAGCGTTTCAAAACGTCGTTTGGCTGATGCTAGATTGCGTGATAAAGAAGCGGTTGCTAAATTATTTACCATCATTGGTCCTCGTAGTAAGACTCGTGCGGGTGGTTATATCC
>CAIQCE010000324.1 GCA_903870185.1 uncultured Gammaproteobacteria bacterium | reverse complement strand
CTTTGAAGGAGATTAAAAGATGCCCATTTATGAATATCACTGCCAAGCCTGTGGCCACAGTTGTGAACTCTTAGAGAAAATGAGCGCAGCGCCGAGCACTGATTGCCCTGCTTGCCACCAATCACAGTTGCAACGCCAAGTTTCAGCACCACAATTTCAACTCAAGGGCACTGGTTGGTATGTAACTGACTTCAAGAAAAATGGACAAACTGCCCAAACCTCGGCTGAAAAGAAATCGGATAATACGAGTGTGAGCTCTACAGACACTAAAACAAGTGAAAGTTCGACTAAAACAGAATAGTTAAAAAAAGCAGGCACTCAATTATTAAGCAAAATTGAGTGCCTAATCCTTAAAACCCTTAGCGAGGCCGTGGGCAAGTTGCAGGTATTCTTTCCTGGGCTTCAAGTGTTGTAGAGCCTGAAGGAGCTGCTAATAATTGAGTGTATGCTATTCTTAACTCACGCGTACGCTCAGCAGTTTCTAATGCTGCCTGAATCTCAGCAGACTCTTGATTCATAGCAGCCGTTTGTTGGCTTGGATGAACAGCCGTTGAAGCAGGCGCAGCTGTCTTTGCACTAAAAGTTCTAACCATAGCTCCAGCTGGTTTAACTAAACGAAATAATCTCATATCCATTTTTCCTTTTCTGTAAAAATAAGTTTGGTAAAACGCAAAAATCATAGCAAATATTGATCTTGAATAAACTGGGATATGATCATTTCAACTCATTTTAACAGACCAAACGATTGATTGGATTTTTAACTAAACAAAATTGGCTGTTTTTTGATCAGACCTTCTGATATCAACCCCTTGCACCCAAGCCTGAGTCCCGCTACCATTCCAGATCCTTAGCTTTAGCACAGGTTAAATAACATGCGTTCACACTATAGCCACGAAATTAATACGGCTTTAATCGGCCAAACAGTCACCGTTTGTGGCTGGGTCCATCGACGTCGAGACCATGGAGGATTGGTATTTATCGATCTCAGAGATCGAGATAGCATGGTGCAGGTCGTATGCGATCCTGAGCAAGCTCAAGCTTTTAAAGTAGCTCAAGCCATGCGTAATGAGTATGTGCTTCGTGTTAAGGGTGAGGTTCGTCCCCGACCTGAAGGCACTGTTAACCCAAATTTATCGAGTGGTGAAGTGGAACTCATAGCAACTGAACTGGAGCTGTTAAACCCATCAGCCCCTCTCCCCTTTAATATTGATGATTATCAAGAAGTCGGTGAAGAAGTTCGACTAAAATATCGTTATTTGGATTTGCGTCGACCTGAAGTGGCTAACAAACTCAAAATGAGATCCAAAATCTCTCACTTCGTGCGCAATTTTTTAGAATCAGAAAATTTCCTCGATATCGAAACTCCGATACTGACCAAATCCACTCCCGAAGGCTCACGTGATTATTTAGTGCCAAGCCGAGTTCATCCGGGTGAATTTTATGCGCTGCCTCAATCACCTCAGATCTTCAAACAGTTGCTGATGGTGGCAGGCTTCGATCGCTACTACCAAATCGCCCGTTGTTTCCGTGATGAAGATTTAAGAGCAGATCGTCAGCCTGAATTTACTCAGATCGATATCGAGATGGCATTTGGCAATGAAGAACTCTTACAAGACCTCATGGAAAATATGACACGAGGCTTATTTAGCCAACTGCTCAATGTAGAATTGCCGGCAAAATTTGAAACCCTGAGTTACCACGATGCTTTAAAACTCTATGGCAGCGATAAACCTGACTTGAGAATTCCTCTACAATTTGTGGAGATCAGTGATCTCATGCAAGCTGTAGAATTCAAAGTCTTCAATGAGCCCGCCAATGATCCTCAAAGTCGAGTCGTTGCTTTACGTGTACCTAAAGGCGCCACACTCAGCCGAAAAGAAATCGATGATTACACGGCCTTTGTAGGACGCTATGGTGCTAAGGGACTCGCCTATATTAAAGTTAATGACCGTCATAGTGTAGAAGGCTTGCAATCTCCCATTCTGAAATTCTTAAATCCAGATGTGATTGAGAAAATTCTAGATCGAACTGAAGCAGAAACAGGCGATTTAATTTTCTTCGGTGCGGATAAGAAAAAAATTGTGAACGATGCTTTAGGGGCTTTACGTAATCGCTTAGGACATGACCTTAATATTTATACTCGTGAATGGTATCCATTATGGGTCGTCGATTTCCCGATGTTCGATCAAACTGACGATGGGAAATGGACCTATTCTCATAATCCTTTTGCAGCACCGAAAGTTAAAACAGCTGATGAATTATTCCAAGATCCTGGCATTGTATTGTCACGAACCTATGACATGGTACTGAACGGATATGAAATCGGTGGAGGCTCTATTCGAACACATGAACAAGACATCCAAGAAGCTGTATTTAAAATTATCGGCATCGAAAAAGAACAGGCCCAAGCTCAATTTGGACACTTGCTGAGCGCATTAAGTTTTGGTTGCCCACCTCATGGAGGCTTAGCCTTTGGATTGGATAGAATCGCGATGTTGATGACCCATTCCAGCTCTATCCGTGAGGTGATTGCATTCCCTAAAACTCAGAGTGCAAGTTGCCCTCTGACCCAAGCACCATCGGAAGTCGATCCTAAGCAACTAAAAGAACTCAATATCAGAGTGAGTAAATCATAAACCATTAGGTGCCAGGCACCTAAATCTGAATTAGGTGCCTG
>CAIQCE010000323.1 GCA_903870185.1 uncultured Gammaproteobacteria bacterium | reverse complement strand
TTACAAACTGGAATCCTCACATATTGGATAAATCAACTCCCGAAGATATGAAATTTTTAATTGAGCTTCCAATAAAATTAATTTTATTTGGAACAGGTATCGCTTTTAAAATGCTGCCACATTCCATCATGGAGTTTTTTTATAGGAATAATATAGGGATAGAATGCATGGATACACGAACTGCTTGTCGAACTTTTTCAGCCCTCAATGCAGAAGGCAGATCCGTTGCCGCTGCTTTACTCCTTAACTCTGATTAGACTATCATGAAACAACTCAGCATTGAATCTGCCCAAATCAACACTCTAGTTGGAGATATCGAAGGAAATTCCGCCAAAATTATTCGATACATTCAGAATACTCAATCAGATATTATTGTTTTCCCAGAATTAAGTTTAACAGGTTATCCGCCCGAAGATTTATTACTTCGGCCCGAGCTCTATCGGCGTATTGATAAGGCTATTTTAGATATTAAAATGGTGGCACATTCTACCACTTTAATTTTAGGACACCCCAAAATTAGTAACAACCAAATCTATAATCTTGCCACGGTTATTAAAGAAGGTGAAATTATTGCTCAATATGCAAAACAAAAATTACCTAATTATTCCGTATTCGATGAAAAACGCTATTTTACTGAAGGCTTTCTACCCTGGATCATAACGATCGAAAATATAAAAATTGGTATTTTAATTTGTGAAGACTTGTGGCATAAAGGCCCCGTACAGAACACTAAAGCTTTAGGCGCAGATTTTATTATCGCTATCAATGCATCACCTTTTGGACTGAATCAAGCGAGTCTTCGTGAAAAAATTCTAAGAAAACATGCTCTAGAATCCAAGCTACCACTTTTATATCTAAATGCCGTGGGCGCCCAAGATGAACTTGTTTTTGATGGTGGCTCCTTTTGCATTAATTCCAATGGAGAAGTGGCTCAGCAATCTCCCTACTTTAAAGAATATTCAATGATCAGCCATTTTGATATTGAAACTCAAAACTTCATTAAGCACCCTCTACCACCCATGCTTAATGATGAAGAAAAAATCTATAACGCCCTGTCATTAGGGCTGAAAGATTACGTACTAAAAAATAAAATCCCAAAGGTCTGGCTAGGACTTTCCGGGGGAATTGATTCAGCGCTCAGTTTAGCGATAGCTGTTGATGCACTAGGTGCCGATAAAGTAGAAGTGGTGATGATGCCCTCTCGTTACAATTTAGAAATGAGTATGGAAGATGCTATTGCTCAAGCTGATGCTTTAAAAGTACCCTATCGTATTTTACCCATACAAGAATCTTATGAAGGTTTTGTAAAGACTTTAGATTTTCAAAATCTCCCAATAGATTTGACTGAGCAAAATATTCAAGCACGCTGTAGAGCTATATTCTTAATGGCGCTTTCCAATAAACTAGGAGGCATTGTGCTGACAACAAGTAATAAGAGTGAAATTACGGTTGGCTATTCTACACTTTACGGCGATATGGCTGGCGGATTTTGTGTATTAAAAGATTGTCTTAAAACAGATGTCTATCAATTAGCGCGTTATAGGAATTCTCTTTCAACCGTAATTCCACAACGAGTGATAGATCGAGCCCCTACTGCAGAACTCGCCGAAAATCAGCTCGATCAAGATACACTACCACCTTATGAAATTCTCGATCGAATCATCAAACTTTATGTGGAAGATAATCAAGATGCCCAATCAATCATTGATCAAGGCATAGATGCGGCTATTGTTCATGAAGTGATTCGTAAAATTAAATATAATGAATATAAACGCCGCC
>CAIQCE010000322.1 GCA_903870185.1 uncultured Gammaproteobacteria bacterium | reverse complement strand
TGATGGCTTTATTATAAAGTATTAATGCAACAGCATCATCTCGCTCAACATAGACTCCTGATGAATAACAATCCGCTTGACTCAAAGAATTTCGTTTTCCACGCAATACTAAACGGGCTTGGTTTGATAATGTATGTGGCATTTATTTTACTCAATTATGGTTAAATATTTTTAAAGTGAATCCTATTCATTCAATATTAAGGATTCCTTAAATCAACTGCTTCAAACCTCTTTCTTTTTACGTGAGAAATGGCTCACAAAGTGTCAAAAGTGACAATCAAAAAGGATTCGAGTTTTATCACAAGTAAATGAAAGAAAATACCGTAGTTGCATAACATTTATTTCAATAACTACGGTATTATTTTATAGTGCGATGTGATAGAGAAGCATCCGCGGCTAAAAGGATGAGAAATTAAAGTGATTTCTTCAATGAATTCCATATCGAATTTTTTTGTTTACGCATATTTTATAGGTAGTCGCTCTAAATACTAAGTTTAAAAGTATCAGTAGCCCCTCCAGTTTTTAATGGGAGCTGCTGATAGCTCCACCCACTGCCTCAAAATAAACAGCATCGATATAATCTTTTTCACCTAATAATTCCGAAATCAGGGGGATTGATTTAGTAATAAGCTATGCTATAGTAATTCGGTCAAACATTACACAAGGAATAGCCCATGGATAGGGATTCACTAGTAACACTTCAAGACTTAGTCAAACACTTACCACAACATGTTTATTGGCTGGATAAAGATGGACTTTATTTAGGCTGCAATGACCCTCAAGCTAAAGCGCTTGGTTTACCCTCCCCGGAGATGATTCGAGGAAGAAGCACCCGAAACTTACCTTCTTTTAATAAACACCCTGAATTAGCAGATGTTATTGACCACAATAACTCTACCATCTTGCAATCAGGTAAACCGATGTCTTTGGAAGAAACCGTACCGGACCCTCATAATATGCTCTCTAAATATCACTCCTATAAGGTCCCTCTACGTGACTCTAACAATAATGTGATAGGCCTACTCGGAACCTCTTCTAAAATTGAGCATAGCCAATCTAAAGAGCATATAGAGTCGACATTGAATAGTATTATTGCTCAGTTGGATTAAGTAGAATAGTAGGTTAGCGCCAAGCGAAGCGCGGCCTAACAAGAACATGCAAGAAGTTCCAGCTCCGAGGCATTCTCTCCCCCGCAGGGAGAGGAGTATTATGACAATTAAACGTTGTGCCGCGCTAACGCTTGGCACAAATCTACGCCAAACCCACAGAATTACTTAAATAATCATTTGAAATTAAGGTGCCCTGGAGGCAGTCACAACCTTAAATTAGAAATTAACGAAGCTGCTATTACTTCTGCTTTAGCAGTGCCAACAGTTGCAACAAATGCTGTGGCAGGTGCAGGTAGCGCTTGCGCAGAAAAAACTCGGACTGAGATATTAAGAGAAAGAATGGGTGATGAGCCTGCTACGGAAGTAGAGATGCATATGTTAGATGATGCTAAAAAAATTATAGTGGCTTCACCAGCTGACTTGATGCGATTGAAAACTGGCGCTTCTTTTTTTGCATGGGTGGAGGCGAGCTACCCAGATACAGGCATAGCCAGTACGGCTACCCCAGGGAGAAGATCACCTGGAGGAACCCCTCCAGTTGCAGTGACAGCTCCGGCTTCTTCAGGCTCAGTCACTGAACCTTCAGATGCCGACGACCCCGCACCTAGCTTATAAGGTATTCAAACATAGGTGGGCGCATTTAAGTGCCAGGCACTCAACCGCGAATCCATTAACCTATTGACCTGTAGGATTATGCTTACAAATTGTCAATTTTATGGCAAAATGTCGGACTATTGGGTAGGGACACCTTTCAATCAAATATCGATAAATAATCAGTCTAAGGCAGGACAAAACCAAACTAGTTTAAGGCACTTGGTATGCTTGAGCTCCTACCACTAAATCCAGAGATTGTTATAACAAGCAGAAAGGCAAAATTAAATGTCTTGGAACTGCTATCGCACCTCCTTTCTGAGGCTATCGAAGCTATTCAATCATTTTCAAATAGAGAGTACGCCTTATTTGATGCTCAAGTAGGGGAAACCTCTTGCCAAATTAGGGCTTATAAGATTTTCCTGCTGAGTCAAAATCAGACATTTAAAAATTCACTCGGCATAATAAAACTTAAGCTAGAAAATGAAAAAAATAAAACAAAT
>CAIQCE010000321.1 GCA_903870185.1 uncultured Gammaproteobacteria bacterium | reverse complement strand
GGAGGGAGTAGAGATGGTTATGCCGGGAGATAACGTGAAAGTGACGATTGAGTTAATCGTACCGATTGCGATGGATGATGGGTTACGTTTTGCGGTGCGTGAAGGCGGTCGAACCGTCGGCGCGGGTGTCGTTACTAAAATTATTGAGTAAACAATCATGGCTGCTGTGAAAAAAAATCAATTAATACGGATCAAGCTAACGGGTTATGATCCTGGAATTATCGATCAATCGACAGGCGCGATTGTTGAAACGGCAAAGCGAACAGGGGCCCAGATCAGGGGTCCTGTTCCTTTGCCAACTAAGATCGAACGCTTCACGATTCTGAAGTCACCTCATGTGAACAAAGATGCTCGTGATCAATATGAGCTTAGAACTCATAAGCGATTGATTATTATCGTGCAGCCTACAGATAAGACTGTTGATGCATTGATGAAGTTAGATTTAGCAGCCGGTGTGGATGTGCAAATTAGCGTTGAATAACGGCGGCAGTAAAACGAGTTAGGAGTAAAAGATGTCTGTTGGTTTGATAGGTCAAAAATGTGGAATGACTCGGGTCTTCCTGGAAAGTGGAGTATCCGTTCCGGTGACTGTGGTCGAGGTGCTATTCAATAAAGTGACGCAGGTGAAAACTGTGGCAACTGATGGCTATCGTGCCGTGCAATTTTCTGCAGGCAGTAAGCATCCTTCTAAGCTCACTAAAGCTATTTTAGGTCAGTACACGAAGGCGGGCATTGAAGCTGGTGCAGTATTGAAAGAATTTAGATTAGAAGAAAATGAATTGCCAGAAGTGAAAGTAGGTGATGAATTCACCGTTGAATCTTTTGCTGAAGGTCAAATTGTAGATGTACGAGGGGTTAGCAAAGGTAAAGGTTTTGCGGGTACGGTTAAGCGTCATAACTTCCGAACTCAAGATGCTTCTCACGGTAACTCTGTATCTCACCGTGTACCTGGGTCTATTGGACAATGTCAGACTCCTGGTCGAGTGATGAAAGGTAAGAAAATGTCAGGTCACTTGGGTGATGTGAATTGCACAGTTCAATCTTTAGAAGTGGTTCGGGTTGATGCAGCTCGCAATTTGCTCTTGATTAAAGGTGCGCTTCCAGGTGCTCCTGGTGGTCAAGTCGTCGTGATACCTACGGTTAAGACGGCTAAGAAGAGAGGGGATAGATAATGGAATTGCAGGTTAAAGCAGCAGCCAATGGCAGCGCTTCCACTGTCAGTGTGAATGAGGCAGTATTTGGTGTTGAATTCAAAGAGCCTTTGATTCATCAGGTCGTAACAGCTCATATGTCAGCTGCGCGTGCTGGAACTAAAGCGCAAAAAAACCGAAGTGATGTGAGAGGCGGTGGTATTAAGCCTTGGCGTCAAAAAGGTACAGGCCGTGCACGAGCGGGTTCTTCTAGAAGTCCAATTTGGCGTAAGGGTGGTGTAACTTTTGCAGCACGTCCACGTGACTTTAGCCAAAAAGTGAATAAGAAGATGTATAGACGAGCGATCGCTAGCATCTTGTCTGAATTGCTTCGTTTGGAACGGTTAAATGTGGTTGATGAGATTCAAATGGCAGCAGCGAAGACTCGTGAGTTGGTTGCTAAATTGACTGAGATGAAGCTTGAAGGTCACATTCTATTTGTGACGGCAGGTATTCATGAAAACTTAGAATTAGCGGCTCGAAATTTATATCGAGTCGATATTGTCGATGCAGAGCATGTGGATCCAGTGAGCCTAGTGTCAGCTGATCACGTTGTGATGACTCTGGCGGCAGTGAAACAGCTTGAGGAGAGATTGGCGTGAACGAAGAACGATTATTAAAAATAATTTTGGCTCCTCATTTGACTGAAAAAGCCTCTCAATCAGCAGATGGTTATCAGCAGTTAGTGTTTAAGGTTAGAAGAGATTCTAGCAAACCAGAACTTAAAATAGCGATTGAACAGCTATTTTCAGTAAAGGTTAGATCCGTACGAGTGACTAATATGAAGTCTAAGCCAGCTCGATTTGGACAAATTCAAGGTCATCACAAAGCTTGGAAAAAAGCTTATGTGACTTTGGAAAAAGGTAGCTCCATCGAAATGACTGAACAACAAGCTTAAAGGGTAAAACAAAATGGCCTTAGTGAAGAAAAAACCAACCTCCCCAGGACAACGGCATAAATTAGTCGTTTCTAATCCTGATTTACATAAGGGTAAGCCGGTAGCGGCTTTGGTGCAATCCAAGAAACGAATCAGTGGTCGTAACAATGCGGGACGAATCACCGTTCGTCATCGTGGGGGCGGTCATGCTCGTCTTTATAGAATGATCGATTTCAAGCGCGATAAAGATGGTATCGTCGGTAAAATTGAACGATTAGAATATGATCCAAATCGAAGTGCAAATATTGCATTAGTGTTGTACGTAGACGGAGAAAGAAGGTATATTATCGCCCCTCGAGGTATAAAGGCTGGTGATGAAGTTCTTTCCGGAGAAGCGGCACCAATTCGAGTAGGAAGTTGCTTGCCATTACAGAATATCCCTGTAGGTTCCACGATTCATTGTGTAGAACTTAAGCCTGGTAAAGGCGCTCAGTTTATTCGAAGTGCGGGTACTTCAGCGCAGTTAGCGGCTCGAGAAGGTACTTATGCGGTATTGAAGTTGCGTTCAGGTGAAATGAGAAAAGTATTGTCGACTTGCCGAGCTACAATTGGTGAAGTCAGTAATACAGAGCATAACTTAAGACGTATCGGTAAAGCAGGTGCGAATCGTTGGCGCGGTATTCGACCGACTGTTCGTGGTGTGGCGATGAACCCGATCGATCACCCTCATGGTGGTGGTGAAGGTAAGACTTCAGGTGGACGTCACCCAGTCAGCCCAACCGGTGTACCAACTAAGGGTTATAAGACACGTCGTAATAAACGAACGAAAAAAATGATTGTTCGAGATCGACGAGTTAAATAAAAAAAGTATTTAAATAGTATTTAAATGAGGATTTAACAGTGCCAAGGTCAACGCGAAAAGGTCCATTTGTAGATCACCATCTGCAAAAAAAGGTCGAAGAGGCGAATGCAAGCAACACAAAACGCCCGATTAAAACATGGTCTAGAAGATCCATGATTACGCCTGATATGGTGAATTTAACTCTGGCAATTCATAACGGTCGAATTCATGTGCCTGTCTATATTACTGAAAATATGGTTGGGCATAAATTAGGTGAGTTTGCTTTGACTCGAACTTATCGTGGCCACGCCGCCGATAAGAAAGCCAATAAGTAAAGTATAAGAGGATAACATGAAGGTTTCAGCAAAGCTCAGTAATGCCCATATCTCTCCCCAAAAAGCACGTTTGGTGGTTGATCAAGTCCGTGGAATGGCTGCTTCTAAAGCAGTTTACCTCCTGGAGTTCAGCCCTAAAAAAGCGGCTCACTTAGTAGGAAAGGTATTGAATTCAGCAATTGCGAATGCTGAACACAATTTAGGGGCGGATATCGACGAATTATTTGTACAAAGTATTTGTGTCGATGAAGGTCCTGTCGCCAAAAGATTTAGCGCACGAGCAAGAGGCCGAGCGAATCGAATTGTAAAACGAACCAGCCATATTACGGTAGTGGTTGCAGATAAATCAGGAGTTAATTAAGCATGGGTCAGAAAGTAAATCCAGTTGGAATACGTCTAGGTATTACCCAAGATTGGAAATCAAAATGGTACGTTCGAGGCAGACAATTTGCTGAGTATGTTCACGCTGATCTTAAAATCAGAAAGTTTTTAGAAAAGAAGCTAAAAGCAGCGGCCGTTAGCTGGATCCAAATTGAAAGACCTGCTCGCACAGCGCGAGTAATTATTCACTCAGCTCGTCCTGCTGTGATTATTGGTAAGAAGGGTGGAGATAGTGAAGCACTTCGAGAAGAAATATCTAAATTAATTGGCGTTCCTGTTCACTTAAGTATTGAAGAAATACGTAAGCCTGAGATGGATGCAAAACTGGTTGCTGAAAATATTGCACAACAATTAGAACGTCGAGTGATGTTTAGACGTGCTATGAAAAGAGCGGTTCAGACTACTATGCGTAATGGTGCTCTGGGCATTAAGATCAGTGTTGCAGGTCGATTGGGTGGTGCTGAGATTGCACGAACTGAATGGTATCGTGAAGGACGTGTTCCGCTTCATACCTTCCGTGCTGACATCAATTATGGTACAGCAATTGCTACTACAACTTACGGTATTATTGGTGTGAAAGTATGGATTTTCAAAGGCGAAGTGATTAGCCAAGATGAAAAGACCAGCGCATCAACCGAAAGTAACGAAGATAATTAGAGGATTAACTAATGCTTCAGCCAAAGCAGAGAAAATTCCGAAAGGATTTTAAAGGTCGAAATCGTGGTGTAGCCACTACGGGTAATCGAGTCAGTTTCGGTGACTACGGGATGAAGGTTTTGGGCTATGCTCGAATTACAGCTCGTCAGATCGAAGCAGCTCGTCGAGCGATTACACGCCATATTAAGAGAGGTGGTAAGTTAGTGATTCGGGTATTCCCGGATAAACCAATTTCCAAAAAACCTCTAGAAGTACGACAAGGTAAAGGTAAGGGTAATGTGGAGTACTGGGTTGCTTTAGTTCAGCCTGGCCGTGTCATGTTTGAATTGGGTGGTGTTCCTGAAGAATTAGCGCGTGAAGCTTTTAAATTGGCGGCTGCTAAATTACCAGTGGGCGTGACCTTTGTGAAACGAGAGATAATGTAATGAAAAATTCTGAGTTGAGAGAAAAATCAATCGTAGAGCTGAAGACAGAAGTCATCAGTTTGCTGAAAGAGCTTTTTAATCTGCGTATGCAAAAAGGAATGGGCAATGTGGCAAAACCACATGTGTTTCCTAAAATACGTCGTGAAATTGCTCGTATTAAAACTATTCTTCGTGAGAAGGAGCAACAAGCATGAGTCAAGTGAAACAAACTTTACCTCGCACTCTAGTGGGTGTCGTGGTCAGTAATAAGATGCAAGATACTATCGTGGTTTTAGTGGAGCGTCGTATTAAGCACCCAATTTATGGGAAATATGTGAAGCGTAGTACCAAGGTTCACGCTCATGACCAAGGCAATACCTGTCATATGGGTGATTTGGTTGAAGTGCAAGAATGTCGCCCAATTTCTAAATTAAAGTCTTGGAAGTTGTTAGCGGTAAAGGAAAAAGCCAATAATATCTAAGAATATTATTAGTGAGAAAAAAAATTAATTTTTTAATAGGTTTTAATTATAGAGATGTTATACTGGCGGGCTTTTTAGCACTTAAAGTCAGTAGTAACGGAGAGTTGTAATGATACAAACACAATCAGTAGTCGAGGTTGCTGACAACAGCGGTGCAAGAAAAGCTATGTGCATTAAGGTGCTCGGTGGCTCTAAACGTCGTTATGCAGGCGTGGGCGATATTGTTAAAGTGAGCATCAAAGAAGCTGTGCCTCGTGGAAAGGTTAAGAAAGGCGAGGTTGTATTTGCTGTAGTTGTTCGAACTCGAAAAGGAGTTCGTCGATCTGATGGTTCTTTGATTCGTTTTGATACGAACGCGGTGGTTATTTTGAATAATCAAAAACAACCGATAGGAACTCGTATTTTTGGACCAGTTACTCGTGAGCTTCGTAACTTAGGGTTTATGAAAATTGTTTCCTTGGCGCTTGAAGTGCTGTAGTAAAGAGCTGAATAACTATTAAAAGTGTGGAATAGATCATGAGCATGAAGAAAATTAAAAAAAACGATGAAGTGATCGTCTTAGTAGGAAAAGACAGAGGGCGCACTGCCAAAGTTTTGAAAGTGTTAGACAATGATAGGCTTTTGGTGGAAGGGGTTAATATCGTGAAAAAACACGTAAAACCAAATCCTCAAAAGCAAGTGCAAGGTGGAATTGTGGACCAAGAAGCTTCTATCCATGCTTCTAATGTGGCTTTGTTTAACCCAATCACAAAGAAAGCAGATCGGGTTGGATTTAAGTCCTTGGAAGATGGTCGAAAAGTTCGGGTATTTAAATCTAATGGTGAAGTAGTAGACGTTTAAAGGTGTTAAGCGAGATGGCGCAGCTAAAAAAACAGTATCGTGAAGAAATCATTCCTGCATTGAAGAAGCAATTTGCTTATAAGAGTGTGATGGAAGTTCCTAAGGTCACCAAAATTACCTTGAATATGGGTTTGGGTGAAGCCGTAGCGGATAAGAAAATTGTCACTAATGCAATTGCTGATTTGATTAAAATCGCAGGTCAAAAACCAGTCGCCACTATGGCTCGCAAATCAATTGCCGGCTTTAAGATTCGTGATGGTTGGCCTATTGGATGTAAGGTGACTCTTCGTGGAGATCGCATGTATGAATTCTTGGAAAGATTGATTTCAATCGCAATTCCTCGTATTCGTGACTTCCGAGGTTTTGGACCTAAGCAATTTGATGGACGTGGTAATTACAGTTTAGGGGTTCGTGAACAAATCATTTTCCCTGAAATAGAATACGATAAAATTGACGCAGTGAGAGGTATGGATATTACTATCACGACGACTGCTAAGAGTGATGCAGAAGCACGAGCATTGTTATTAGCCTTCAATTTCCCGTTAAAAGATAAAGATAAAGACCAATAGAATAGAGAGGCAGTATGGCTAAGACCAGTTCAGTTGAACGAAATAATAAGCGAATTGAGTTATCTCAATCTAAAAGAAAATCTCGCTTGGCTTTGAAAGAGATTATTAAGAAAGGATCTCCTGAAGAAGCATATGAGGCGATGTTGAAATTAGCTAAGACGAAGCGTGACGAAAGTCCATGCCGTGTTCGTAATCGATGTCGTTCTTGTGGAAGGTCTCATGGGACATATAGAAAGTTTGCTTTATGTCGAATGTGTTTAAGAGAAGCTGTAATGATGCGTGGTGACATTCCTGGCGTCAGAAAAGCCAGCTGGTAGGAGCGATTTAAGATGAGTATGCAAGATCCAATATCCGATATGTTGACCCGCATTCGAAATGCGCAGATGGTGAGCAAGGCGAGTGTAGAGATGCCAATGTCCAAGTTAAAGATGGCTATCGCTCTAGTATTAAAAGCAGAAGGCTATATTGCTAACTGCCATGAAGCTTTGGTTGATAAGAAACCGACTTTACATTTGGAATTGAAATATTTTCATGGTAAGGCTGTAATCGAACATATTGCTCGAGCCAGTCGACCCAGTTTGCGTAAGTATTCCTCTAAAGATGATTTGCCAAAAGTGAAAGACGGCCTTGGTATCGCAATTGTCACGACTTCTAAAGGAGTTATGACAGATATACAGGCTCGTAAAGAGAACTTAGGTGGCGAAATTATCTGTGTAGTGAGCTAGGAGTTTAAGAAATGAGTAGAGTAGCTAAAAACCCAGTGCCAGTGCCAGCGGGAGTTGACGTTAAATTAGACGGTCAATCTTTGGCGATCAAGGGCAAAAATGGCGACCTGAAATGGGTGGTTCATTCAGCTGTAAAAGTGGTTTTTGAAGATAAACAGTTACAAGTGAGTCCTGCTAATGATTCTACGGAATCAAATGCGTTAGCCGGTACCACTCGTGCGTTGATTAATAATATGGTGCATGGAGTTACTGAAGGCTTTCAACGAAAGTTGATTTTGGTAGGAGTGGGTTACCGTGCTCAAGCTCAAGGCAAAGTATTGAACTTGACGGTGGGTATGTCTCACCCCGTGACGTTTACAATGCCAGAAGGTGTGACGGTAGAAACACCTCAACAGACTGAAATCCTACTTAAGGGTGCTGATAAGCAAAAAGTTTCTCAGGTTGCAGCTAATATTCGTTCCGTTAGAGCACCTGAACCCTATAAAGGGAAAGGTATTCGTTATCATGACGAAGTGATTATTCTTAAAGAGGCGAAGAAGAAATAATGAACACTAAACGTGAAGCTCGTTTGCGCCGTTCTCGTGGCCCTAGAGCACAAATTAAAAGATTAAGAAAAATTCGTTTGTGCGTATATCGTACGCCCAGGCATATTTATGCGCAGTTAATCAATGAAGATGGTGATCGTGTACTAGCGAGCGCTTCGACTTTGGATGCAGCGCTTAAAGCACAGTTGAAAAATGGCGGCAATAAAGATGCTGCAGCGGCTGTAGGCCGTGCCATAGCACAACGTGGAATAGAGGCGGGAGTCAAGTCGGTGGCGTTTGATCGTTCAGGATTCAAATACCATGGTCGAGTCCAAGTTTTGGCAGATGCTGCACGTGAAGCAGGCTTAGAGTTTTAGTCGAAGGGTAAAAATATGAGAGCTAATTTTGATGCAGATGTAAATAATGATATTTATCGCGAAAAACTAGTAGCGATGAATCGTACAGCCAAAGTTGTAAGCGGAGGCCGTATATTTCGCTTTTCTGCTTTAGTGGTAGTGGGTGACGGCGCAGGCAATGTCGGTTTCGGTACAGGTAAATCTAAAGAAGTGCCAGAAGCTATCAAAAAAGCGACTGAAGATGCTCATCGCAATATGATTTATGTAGAGATGAATGGTGATACTTTGCACCATATGATTGTAGCGGAACATGGTGCTAGCAAAGTATTCATGAAGCCAGCTTCTGAAGGTACTGGAATCATTGCAGGTAATGCGATGAGAGCCGTATTCGAAGTGTTAGGCATCAAGAATGTCTTAGCTAAATCAATTGGTTCTACTAATCCTATAAATGTGGTACGTGCAACAGTTAAAGCCTTGAAAGCGATTTCAACGCCTGAAGCAGTAGCTGAAAAACGCGGCAAGACGGTGGCACAGATTTTAGGTGAGACGAAATAATGGCTGAAAAAACAATTAAAGTAACTTTAGTTAAATCTAAATTTGGACGATTACCCAAGCATCGCGCTTGTGTAAAAGGTCTCGGATTGAAGCGTCTTCGTCATACAGTGATGCTAGAGGATAATCCTTGCATTCGTGGCATGATCAATAAGATCAGCTATCTGTTAAAAGTTGAGGAATAAACCATGCAATTAAATACCCTAAAGCCTGCAGAAGGTTCTAAAAAAGCTAAAACTCGCGTGGGTCGTGGAATGGGTTGTGGTCTTGGTAAGACTTGTGGACGTGGACATAAAGGTCAACGTTCTCGATCAGGTGGTTACCATAAAGTAGGTTTCGAAGGTGGACAAATGCCTTTGCAACGTCGACTACCCAAATTCGGTTTCGTTTCTAGAAAGTCTCTATGCCGAGCAGAAATTCGTTTGCATGAGTTAATGAAAGTGAAAGCAGATGTGATCGATTTTACAGCGCTACATGCTGCTAACTTAATTACAAGCAACATTAAGTACGTGAAAGTGATTGCTTCAGGCAAGTTAGATAAAGCAGTGATCCTTCGCGGAATAAAGGTCACTAAAGGCGCTAAAGC
>CAIQCE010000320.1 GCA_903870185.1 uncultured Gammaproteobacteria bacterium | reverse complement strand
GAACGCAGTCCCTTCGCTTCTCGGTCACCACAAAACACTCCTTCGCAAACCGGCTGAGTCCATATATGGCCCGCGCTAACGCTTGGGACCAAGCCGTCGTCCCCGCGCAGGCGGGGATCCAGTTGATAGGTTAGGTCAGGCTGCGCTTTTCAAGCCCGACAAACCCGTTCTTTTGCGATGTCCAAATGAACGAAAATATTGATTTGTTAGACCACGCCTCACTTGGCACCAAGCCGTCGTCCCGCGACTTGTTCGCGGGATCCAGGCAAGATTCAAAATTATCTGCTTCCACTAGGCCCTGGACGTCTTGCTGCAGAAGCACTTGCATCAGCAGAAGCTATATTAACCTCGTTAATATTCCGAGATAAATTCCGAACCATTGTTAGAGATGTAGGTGCTTTCACAATCCAACTCAATAATCTCATCAGCCAGTTTGTGTGCTGTTTGAAATCTTGGTGATTGATCAGCATAGACTCAATAGTAGCTACAGCTTGCGTTTTTTTCTGAATCTCGGAAGATGAACTATTTATTCCCTTTAATAATATTACTGCAGTATCTATACACGTTGCTTTCGCAATCATCTTCGATTTATCTTGAAAAGCACCTGGAGAATCTTCTTTCAATTTTTTAGCTTTAGCTTCTAAGTCAGTTATCACGTTTTGAATAGCCATATCAACAAGGGATTGAGCTGCTGGCGCAACTACATTGGCATTCTGAACATTATGCACAGCAGCAGATGCTGAAGATGTTGGCAGGGAAAGAGGTCTCCTTGCTCTTGGAGGTGGAGCTGTTAAAGATAAAGCAGCAACTTTTCCTGATGCAGATATGCCACTAGTCGAAGATGAAGAAACAGCTCCAGTCCTTCTAACTCTTAGCGTTCCCGCAACTGCGTTATCTGCAAGCTGATCGGCTGTAGGAACAGCTGGAACTGCAACAACAGCAACAGCAGCAGCAACAGCAGCAACAGCAGATGCTGGAGGTCTTGCCACTGGAGGCACAGCAGGAGCGGCAGGAGCAGGCGTGGAAAGAGAAGCAGCAATAGAATCACGAATAGAAGCTATTGGAATTCCATCAAAGCCAAGTTTAGCAGCTGCTAGATTAATAAAATTTCTAAAATGAATGCTAATTGAATCCGTTGGATTTTTAGTTTTTAAGAATGCATCCAGCTCTTGGATAATGTTTCTTTCCAAGGTTTCAAAATCAAAATTGATCGCTTTTCCTTGAAGCAGGGCTTGTGCTAAAAACTGCTGGATACCTTCCTTTCTTTCAGCTTTAATAGCTTTGATAATATAATCGTCTGTCGGAGCTTTCGATTTTTTATTCCAATCTATAAGATCACTGACTTTCGCAAAGCGAGTTCTTGTTGGGCTGTAATTATTTGAGAGACTATTTAATATAGTCGAAGCTTTTTCTGCATCCACTCTAAATCTTGCTTCATAGGAAGAAAACGCATCACGCGCGCAATAGATTAATGCTTTTTTATCAAGTGCAGCATCACTTTTGGCAACAATAGCTCTTATAGCTTCAATAGTAAGTGGCATATAGATTCCCTTTGATGATTTTCGTAATATGCGAAAGTATAGACGTTTAATCTTAAGATAACCTTAAGGGCACCCCCTTTTTAGGTAAAGCAGGGGTTTTAGACATTCCCAGCAATCAATACTATACTAACCCTCATTTAAACAATCATTCAGATAGGTAAATTTCAGTGAAATTGAGTTACAAACTTCTCATCTTAGCCTTAATTTCAGCTCTACTCAGCGCCTGCAGCCATCATAGAGGCCTTCAGGATGGGGCTCCTTCCTGGAATCGTGATGTCAGCAGGATTCCTAATGCTGTCCCCCAAGATCTTCCAAAAAGTAAATATGGAAACCCCAGTTCTTATCACGTCTTGGGCAAAACCTATCATGTATTATCCACTGCCAAAGGCTACAATCAACGAGGTCTTGCCTCATGGTATGGGACGAAATTTCATGGGCAATTGACCTCAAGTCGTGAACCATATGATCTTTATGGAATGACAGCTGCTAGCAAAAACCTACCGATCCCTTGTTTTGTGAAAGTCACTAATTTACGAAATCATAAATGGGTGATTGTGAAGGTGAATGATCGAGGTCCTTTTGTGGGTAATCGATTAATCGATCTCTCATATGCCGCTGCTCGAAAATTAGATTATATGGCCACTGGAACTGCCTTGGTACAAGTAGAAGCAATCACACCCGGCCATTCTTACTCAGCTCCTGAAGCTTCATTGCCGGTTTATGCAAATAACAATACTGAAAGTGGTCAATATTATCTTCAACTAGGTGCTTTTAGTCAGCGTGAAAATGCAGAAGCATTAGGTGCTAAATTGCAGGAAATTACTTCTAAACCCATTCATATTAGCCCGAGTCCCTCGAAGAAAATTTTCAAAGTTCAAATTGGCCCGATGAAAAATGAGAATGAAACTAATCAATTAAAATCCACTTTGGATGGTGAAGGGTTTCAAGCCATCACAGTGGTAAGTTAAGTTATGAAATTTCAGGACTACTATAAAACTCTAGGCATTGAAAAAACAGCTACTGCCGAAGAAATCAAAAAAGCCTATAGACGATTGGCTCGAAAATAT
>CAIQCE010000319.1 GCA_903870185.1 uncultured Gammaproteobacteria bacterium | reverse complement strand
TTCATTTTTTTAATCCTGTTTCAAAAATGCCTTTGGTTGAAATCGTGCATCATGGTGATGCACAGGATCAGAGTATTGCTCAAGCATTGAATTTTATAGGCGAGATTGATCGATTACCTGTGATTGTAAAATCACGACCTGGTTTCTTGGTCAATCGAGTCTTAATGCCTTATCTGTTAGAAGCGATGTTGATGTTGGAAGAAGGGCTGACTCCAGAAGTGATTGATCAAGCTGCTCTCGATTTTGGGATGCCGATGGGTCCATTAGCATTGGCTGATAAGGTAGGCTTGGATATTTGTCTCGCTGTAGCAGAAAATTTATCTAAAGCTTTTGGAAAACCGGTTCCAGAACGATTGAAAACTCTAGTGTCGGCTAAGAACTTAGGATTAAAATCGAATCAAGGATTTTATCATTACCCTAGAAGTGAATCTAAACATGATTTTCGATCAGAGGATAATGATGAGATTCAAGATCGTTTAATATTATCCATGTTAAATGAGTGTGTTTGTTGTTTAAGAGAAAACTTAGTGGCTTCAGATGAACTTCTAGATGCTGCAGTAATTTTTGGAACGGGTTTTGCACCGTTCAGAGGAGGTCCTTTGCATTATGCAAAAACTCGGGGTATGAAAGAAATCATAATCCGTTTAAAAGGGCTCCAAGACCAACATGGCGAACGATTTAAGCCTGATGCTGGTTGGCAGCAAATAAAATAAGGGTATTACTATGAATCTGTTCCCAGCAACCCCCATTAGTTTAAATAGATTAACTTTAAATGCAGTGAAAAATTTATGGGGTACGTTGAAGGCTACTTGGCCATTAATTGTAGCTTTATTAGTTATCAAAGAAATTTATTGTGAATTAAATTTGCCCATCGCATCTAATTCACACGTTCATCTTTTGATTATGGCATTAGTGGTTTTATTTAACATGGGCATTTGGGCTGTTATCTGTCTTAGATCCTATCGATTATTAGAGGGAGCGGCTTTACCTCTATTTGAGGCTATTTCTTCTGTCTTCAAGCGCTCTTTTTTGCTGTTGGGAGCCTATTTTTTTTATATATTTTTAACTTCTTTGGTAGGATCGATCGGTTATCTTATCGGTGGATTATTATTGAATTATTTGAGTTATCATGAGCAGTTGAGGCCTCTTTTGGGCTTGGTCATTGGTCTACCTGTTCTTTATGCAATTGTTTTATTTTTCTTCGCGATCCCACTGATACTGATCGACAATCTTTCTATCTGGAAGGCTTTTAAGGAAGGGGCTCAATTAGTGTATCGTCGATGGTTTAGAGGTTTTATAGTCTACGCCGGAATTCTGTTATTGATGGTTTTAATTGACTATATTCAATTTCAACCCTTTATTTTAAGCTATGGACACTGGCTTGAGATCTTGATTCAAATCCCTGTTTTTTTAATTTTCATTCCTTTTTTAAGCAATTTTTATATGTTAAGCCTCCATGATCTAAAGTTGAGGGTGGCAGAGGAGGGGTAGCACCCCCCTCTGATTTCGGATAGAATCCCTCGCCATGAAACGATATTTAATTACCAGTGCACTGCCCTATATCAATGGGATCAAACATTTAGGCAATATGATTGGCTCGATTTTGCCAGCAGATGTCTATGCTCGCCACCTGCGCCAGCAGGGGGAAGAGGTGCTCTATATCTGCGGAACGGATGAGCATGGCACACCGGCTGAGATCGCAGCTGAAACAGTAGGTGAGTCAGTTCAGTCTTATTGTGATCGCTTATATGAGCAGCAGAAAGCGATTTATTCACAATTTGAGATTTCCTTTGATTATTTTGGGAGAAGCTCAGCTCCTGAGAATCATCATCTGACCCAAGAAGTCTTTAAGGCACTAGATGAAAATGGTTTCATCGAAGCGCGTGAAATCCAGCAAATTTATTCCAATACAGATCAACGTTTTTTACCCGACCGATATGTGGAAGGGACATGCCCCCATTGTGAATATGAAAAGGCAAGGGGAGACCAATGTGAGTCTTGTGGTCGGCTTTTGGAGACTACTGATTTGGTGAATCCTCGGTCAGCCATCAGTGGTAGCCAGGATCTGGAGATTCGATCTACTCACCACCTATTTTTGAAATTACAGAATCTAGCGCCTGAAGTGCAAGAGTGGGTTAGCCAACATGAGAACTGGCCTGCTATCACCCAAGGAATTGCTCATAAATGGTTGAATGAAGGTTTGCATGAGCGCTGTATTTCTCGTGATTTAAAATGGGGTGTTAAGATCCCTAAGCCTGACTTTGAAAACAAAGTCTTTTATGTTTGGTTTGATGCACCTATTGCCTATATCAGCATGACTCAAGAGTGGGCCAAGGCTCATGGTCAGCCAGAATCCTGGAAAAAGTGGTGGCTGGAGACAGGCGATCAAGTGAGTTACGCTCAATTTATGGCGAAGGATAATATTCCTTTTCATGCGATTTTTTGGCCGGCGATGATGCTCGGTACTCGACAAGATTGGAAGCTGGCAGATGATATCAAAGGATTTAGTTGGTTGACTTATGAAGGTGGGAAATTTTCAACTAGTCAGCAGCGGGGCGTTTTTACTGATGTGGCTTTAGAATTATTTCCAGCTGATTACTGGCGTTATTATCTGTTATCTAATGCACCAGAATCAGCTGATTCAGATTTTACTTTCGAGCATTTTGCTTCCGTAGTTAATAAAGATTTGGCAGATGTTTTAGGTAATTTTGTGAATCGAGTGACAACACTCGTGAAAAAATACAGTGATAATCGAGTGCCTGAGCTACAAGTCTTGGATGAAAATGAAACTTTAAGGTCTCAAGTTAAGTTTTTATTGGAAGAATTGGATCATTCTTTAAGGATCATGAAATTCAGACAAGCAGCCCAGACCTTAAGATCTCTATGGGTATTAGGGAATGAATATATTACGACTTCAGAGCCTTGGAAGGTGGCTAAAGTTGATCTTCCTCGAGCATTAAATATTTTGAGAAATTGTTTGGAGCTTATTCGAGTTTTTGCAATAGCCAGTTCATCCTTTATGCCTACCACTTCTAGAAAATTATTTGAAATCTTAGGTGAGACTTCAGATCCTGCTAGCAAGCCATTCCTGCAGATAATAGGCCTACAGTCTCTACCGATAAACCAAGAGTTACATCCGCACTCAAATTTGTTTGTAAAGATTGATGAGGATCAGGTGGAGCAGCTAAAGCAGCGTTTCCAGGGGTAGTCGAAATTGCTGAAGGATCAGTGGAAGATTGAGTTTTACCAAGTACCTGCGGCTTCCTACTAGATACTCCACCGAAAAGACGTGGATCATGTTTCATTCCTCTAGGTAGGGCAATATAGCTTAAAGCAAGAAGTGCAACAGGAATGGGGTCATGAGGGGTAGTTGGCGTGGTGGAGGTATTAGGCTGCGTTTGAGGATGTGGGCTATGAAAAGCTTCAGTATTATGCTCTTCTAATGCTTGAGAAATAGGCCTGGGTTCATCTGTGGTCAGATTAATAATATTCTGATCATTTAAAGCTACTTCAGCCGGAAAACCATCTGGAATCAAGGCCTCTACTTCCTCTTCCCTTCCTTCAGACCATGATATATTTTCTTTGATTATAGGTGGTTTAGCTGGAAAAGTATCTTGCAATGTTAAAAGTGCCGTTTCAGCTGCAAAAACAGTATCAGCTATGCAACCAACAACCTGATCGGCTGCACTAAGTTCTTGAGCTTGATCTTGATTAAAGCTGATTTTAAAAAATCGAAACATTTGCTGTGCTACGGCGGTCACACTATTACCCGCTTGAATCATTGTCATTACAACTCCGATAATGGCAATGGGTATGGCGAGTATACTAATGACAGCTCGAACATAAAATCTCCCTTTTCCCATCGATCGATGGTTGGAGTTTTTAGAGTCATAAACCCATAAGTTATAGATCATCTTTCCTAATTTAACTCTGAAAAATTCTCGAATATCTTTGAATGTTAAGCTGGCAAATTTATTAACGAGAGTTTGAGCCATTTTATAAGTCAAAGGGATTAATGCTGCAATCGTGACTAGAGAGATAGTAACCGCTAATATCGTAAGGCTGATTGAAGGCATATTAAAGCCAAATACATCGGGTATCGCGCTAATGCTAACAAAAGCTAAAGCTCCCATCGCCAATGCAGAGCAAAGGGAAGAAAGTAATACGATAGTATTTAAAATGCGTTTATTGTTTTTATGAGTTTTACGTTCGTTTCGATTTTTTATTTCAGCAGTGGTGGTTTGCACACTCTCAGTACGAGAATAAATATCATTTCCAACTAGAGTTAGTTTTTGAATGTTAATGAGTGCGCTCAATTGCATTGGATCAAAATCGAATACTTTGATTTCAAGTAATTGTTGAGGATTGTACGAAGATGAATCTTTAACCTTGATCACGAGATCCATATCTTCAATGGTGATATAGAGTTCTGAGTCGATGATAGTATCAATTTTAGCGATAAAAATATGATCGGTTTTATGATTTTCTTGAAGAAATTTTTGATGAAACTTTGAAAATTTATCTTTTGCGGAAAGAGGAGTCGCTAAAGCAATAATTTTTCCTTGAGTGATCCCATAGTTAACAGTGGCTGAAGCAAAGCCCATCGCACTTGCAATTAAATAAGTAGAATAAAGCATAACCCCAGGGATCATCATAGGTCCAATACCTAGGCTTAATCCTAAAGCAATGGCCAAGAATACAATGCTGACAGCTAGGGTTAATAAAGCTGCTTTAGTAACACCTAATCGATTATAGCTGGAGATAAAAGTAAGAGCGGCAATTAAAAGACTAGTAACAAAGAGAGCGCCAATGCCTGTCAGTGCAGTCATCAACATGTAGACCGAGGCAATAATAGTCGCTCCACAAGCTAAAGCATAACTAATAGCAATGACTCGATCGAATAACCAAAGGTGCCAAGAAGCAGGCTGGCTTTTTTCCCAAGCGGCTCCAGCCGTGTAAGAATTAATCGAGCCTGCGGTAAATCCTAAGCCTGCTAGAAAAACACTGTTAAGGGTTGCGACAGCGGCAAGGGCTCCATTACCCAGTGCATTAAGCGTGCGGCTGATCTGAAATGTGATACTCGGTCTATCCTGTGGCATTAGAACTATTTCCCTTATTGCTACACTTTATAGCAGTTTAGTAGCCTAATATTAAGGAAAAATTAAATGAAATAATTTTTGCGATGTGTTCTTGTGAGTGATTGGATGGTCGTGGTGTAGGTTATTGTTATTTGTGGGTGGTGCTGTTGTAGGTTGGTCCCAAGCGCAGCGCGGGCCAACGTCTTTTTGTGTTTTGTTATCCTGCCTGAATACTGCTCACTCGCCTAGCATCCCTCACCGTCGTCCCGCACTTGATGCGGGATCCATTCTTATTTACATCTTTCCTAGATCCTCTGGTCAAGCCAGAGGATGACGAGTGTAATGCTTAATCATTCCTCACCTAGCACCTGGCGCACTTAGCCCAGCATCTGTTCTATGATCTTCATCCTCAATCTTTTCCACCAACTGACTCGCTTTTACTATCGAACGAGTCAGAGCTTGTTTGTTGAAGCGTAACCAATCAGGAGTTCGATGTTCGCCTAATACTTTATGGAGCCAAGAAGCTTTGTTATTCACCAAAAGTTTAATGCCTGCTTTAACTTCAGGTTTAATATTAGGGTCATTAATAATCTGAGCAATGGCTTCAAGGGCACGGTTTTTAGTATATTTATTAGCTTTTTGAGGTAAAAGAGCATTAACATCATTAGACTGCAACTTTCTTAATAATTCCCATTTCCAAAGCTGGACCCGTAAAGTTTGAATAGTCTTAGTATCTGGAAGCTTACCCATATCAGAAAAATTACCTCTGTATCGATGTATGTTTAGAAGCTTAAAACTACCATTTTCAGGGTTAAGCAATTCATTTAAAAGCTTGGAATATTGCTCACTTGCAGTTTCAGGAGTTGCGGTGGCTGTTGGAGCAGCAGTACTATCAGCAGCAGATGGTGCAGGTTCGGCTGGAGCAGCACTAGCAGTAGCTTCTGCAGCAGCAGTTGCTTCTGGAGAAGCTGCCAAAGCATTTAAAGCTTTCAACTCTTTTAGCGCAGCCTTTTCCATTTCATCTAATTTCGGAAATATGACCCATTTTAATATTTCTTTTGCCTGATGATAGTGTGCAATCGAGTGATACAAGTAAAACCCGTCTCTGTCTGTAGAATAATAAATGCTGTATTTGATCCCTAGATCCTTAAAACTAGTTGTAGGGTTTTGCAAGATATCCATCCCTAAAAGGCGGAACATAAGTTTTTCACATAGATCCCCAATATCTTGAGCAGGTAATTTAGTAGCCGCTTTCCCCCCTTTCCCTATAAGTGCATCTAAGATTTTTTTGAGATGTGAAAATTCTTGTGGGTAAGTACGTTCTAGGTAACGAGGAAGATATTCATAGCCTTTATCAGCCACTATCTCAGCGTATAGATTATCGACTTGGTTTTTAGAGGTGGGTGATTGGTCAAATAATTGATGTTCCAGAATAAAGGCCCAGAGGAATTTAGCTTTGATATGATTTGAAGCAGCGAGTGCTTGGATGAGCTCAAGACCTTTAGTTCGTCGATCTGCTTCCTTGATACCACAAAAATCTGGTTCAAAGAGCTGTGGACTTAGAAGACAGAAAAGCGCTAATTGATATTGGGCATCAGGAATCGGTGGTTCGGCTGAAACGGCCTTAGAAAGATTAGCTTCTAAAGTATCTTTATAATTCCCATATAGGGGGTACATGTCTTTAGAATACGCATATTTATGGTTATGGAGGAATACGTATTTCATTGCCAGTAGATAATGTTGGTACGCATTGTCAGATCGAAGTTTATTAATAACATCCTGAGTTCCAGTAATGGGAACTAACGATTGAATTAAATCTTCATTCTCAGTTATTTTTGCTTGTGCATGATCGTAATCAGCTGGGCTCAAAGATTCTTCATCATCCAAAAAAGGTTTTCGTTCTATTGTCATTTTTTTCCCTTATAGTTGCTTGGATCCCACGGTCAAGCCACGGGATGGCGGATTACGCCCCAAGCGGAGCACAACCCAATATTCAATTGTCATTCAGTATAATTAATGTTTATTAAAATATCCTTAAGGGCATCTCTATAAATTAGTTATTTTGGTGCCAGGCTCCGCCAGCACAATCTATAACCGATTGAATAAATGAATTAAGGTGCCTGGCTCCAAAATTCAAAACTCAAAATTTTTCAATTTAGAGAGATGCCCTTAAACAATTATACATGTTTTACATAGCTTCCATTCATTGCTATGATGCGATTATGATTTAAAAAAGGTTTTATCAATCATATGGTTAATTTGGATTTCTTAAAAAGGCCTCAACTAAAGGAGCCAGCTGACCTACCCCCCCATGAGCTTAAAATCAATGCTCGGGCTCGTCGAGTGAGCCTAAAAATCACTTCTGAAGGAGTACTGCAATTAGTACTGCCTCATAAGCGTCACCACAAAGAAGGGCTTCAATTTTTAAAGTCCCGATTGGATTGGATAGAAAAGCATAGGGCTACAGGGCATCTTATAGATCCTGCATTGGTTGAAACACCTGTTTTGCCAGAGGTGATACATTTAAAAGCTTTGGAAGAGAGTTGGAATATTCATTATGTTCACTCGAATCGATTTGGAGTTCGTCGTCTCAATTCAGAAACTCTGCGAGTAGCGGGTGATTTAGAAGATTTTGAGGGTATTCAGCGTGCTATGCTAAAATGGTTGAGGCTTCATGCTCTAAAGACTCTGGCGCCTAAGTTAGAATTGATAGCAGAAAATTATGGATTTAAACATTCAGGATTTCGTTTTAAACATCAAAAATCGATTTGGGGGAGTTGCTCCCAACGCCATGAAATTAGCTTGAATGCGAAGCTGCTATTTTTTCCTTTTGAATGGACTCGATATGTATTGATTCACGAATTATGTCATACTCACCACTTCAATCATTCTCCTGCTTTTTGGGACTTGGTTTCCCGTTTTGAACCTGAATATAAGCGTATCAAAACAGAGTTGAAATCAGCCAATAAACTATTGCCCACCTGGATAAGAAAATCATGAAATTAATCCTAAAATGCCTCGTATTGTTGTTAGGTTTAAACATAGGGCTCAATGTAGAAGCACGTCCATCCTGCAATGATCTGGATTTAAAACCTATTTCGGTTCATCAAAGCATTCCTAGGCTGACAAAATTAAAGGATTCTGTCTGGGTTTTCCATAATAAGAGTCATTTGAAAGTTTCGTTAAATCGGGTGCTTTTGAAAAATCCTGGCCTCCAGGCAGGCTGGGGTTCGGAATTACAACCGGGCCGTTGGTCGGTTTTGGTTTTAAATCAACCTGAGTTTCGTTTGAGTTGTCGCTCGAGGTCTAATTCAAGTTGTCGGCATGTTCTGGAGATTTATCGGCTTAATTTACTAAAGCCACCTCGAGCAGGGTTTGATAGCAGTTATTGGTTGCTGGAGAATCAATCCTGTGCCGCTCTTAAGAAAGCTTTCCAGGAAGAGTAAAAATTGCTATGATTACATAGATTTACTAAACTAGGCAGTCCCGTGGCTAAACGCACATCTAAAAAAGATCCTTTCCTCGAACGTGAAAAAACTAATTACGTTCATCCAGTCCCGAGTCGTGAATTTATTCTGGAATTTCTTAAAGACCTGAGTAAACCCGCTTCCATCAAAGATATTATTGAGGCTTTTAATCTCAAGGATCCTGATGAATTAGAGGGGATTCGTCGGCGTTTGAAGGCTATGCTTCGCGATGGCCAGGTGATGAGTAATCGTCGGGGTTCTTATGCATTGATTGCAGAAATGGAATTAGTTAAGGGTCGGGTAATTGCCCATAAAGATGGTTTTGGTTTTGTAGTGCCGGATAATGGTGAAGGAAAAGATATCTTTTTATCAAGCCGACAAATGCGCGCGGTTTTTAGTGACGACCGGGTTTTGGTTCGGATCACGGGTATTGATTCACGGAATCGAAGAGAAGGCGCCATCGTAGAAGTTTTAGAGCATAACACCATGGTTTTGGTGGGACGCTATTTAGAGGAATCTTCGATTGCTTTTGTAAGACCTGACAGTAAATTGATTTGTCAGGATGTGATAATCCCACCTGGCCAACAATCCATTGCAAAACCCGGTCAATTTGTCGAGGTTTTGATTACTTCTCAACCCACGTTGAGACGACAAGCCACTGGAATGGTGACTAAGATTCTGGGAGATTATTTAACTCCAGGTGTAGAAGTTGAGTTAGCCATTCGGACTTATTCACTTCCTCATGAATGGACGCCAGAAGGGTTAAGTGAGGCAGCCACATTTCCTTTGAAATTAGATTCCAAAGATTATCATGGCCGAAAAGATTTGCGGCACTTGGCTTTTGTAACCATCGATGGTGAAGATGCTCAAGATTTTGATGATGCTGTTTACTGTGAAGTTGTGAAAGATTCATCTTGGAAATTATATGTCGCTATTGCTGATGTGAGCCACTATGTAAAACCAGGTAGTGCCATCGATCAAGAGGCGGAGATTCGTGGGAATTCAGTTTATTTCCCGGGTCGCGTAATCCCTATGTTGCCAGAAATTCTTTCCAACGAATTATGTTCATTGCGGCCTCATGTTGATCGTTTCACGATGGTGTGTGAAATGAATGTGAGTGCTGAAGGAAAATTACTCGATTTTGAATTTTATGAAGCCGTAATTCATTCTCAAGCACGATTGACTTATACACAAGTCGCAAATGCCTTGGAAAAAGATCCAAGCTTAGTGCCTAATGAAATTTTGCCTCATATCAAAGAGCTTAACCGAGTTTATAAGAAATTATTGAAGCAGCGTGAATTACGCGGTGCAATTGATTTTGACACGATTGAAACCAAAATTGTTTTTGATGATAAGGGTAAGATTGAAAAAATCGTACCTACAGAGCGAAATGATGCTCATAGAATGATTGAAGAAATGATGTTGTTAGCCAATGTATGTGCCTCGCAATTTGTCATGAAGGCTAAAATACCGGCCTTGTATCGTAATCATGAATTACCAGATGAACAAAAATTAAGTGCACTTCGAGATTTTCTACAAGCCTTCGGTTTAAGATTGATGGGTGGGGATAGTCCTACGGCTATGGATTATGTGATGCTGCTTGAAAGAATTACTAAGCGCCCTGATGCGCATCTTTTGCAAACGGTATTATTGCGCTCACTGAAGCAAGCCCATTATTCACCCACGAATGCAGGGCACTTCGGTTTGGCATTTGATGGATACAGCCATTTCACTTCCCCGATTCGACGATATCCGGATTTAATTATTCATCGTTCGATTAAGCATGTTTTGCAAAAACTGGATCTTAAAAAATATATTTATACTGAGCAAAAAATGTTGGAATTAGGTAATCACTTTTCAACGACTGAGCGAAGAGCCGATAGGGCGACTCGAGATGCATTAGATTGGCTTAAATGTGATTATATGAAAGATAAAGTCGGGAGAAGTTATCCTGGTGTTATTTGTGATGTAACCGGATTTGGTATTTTTGTGGAATTAAAAGATATTTATGT
>CAIQCE010000318.1 GCA_903870185.1 uncultured Gammaproteobacteria bacterium | reverse complement strand
TGTCGATTTAAAATATTTTCAGCAACCGGTAGTCGATGCCGACTGTCCCTCGTCACTCGATATCGACGTCGCTGCTTACATTCAATGCCCGCTTCACGCATTAAGCTTCGTGCTGCATAGCGACCCACTGAATAACCTTTTGCCTTCAAATTCTGGGATATTAAGCGACTCCCATAACTGTTTTCACTTTCAGCCGCTAAGGCTTTAACCTCAACGATCAGCTTTTCTTTTAGCTTATCTTTCGAGCTTTCATGGCCCTGTTTATGCTTATAATAACCACTTCGCGTGACCTCCATCACCTGACATAACAAACTGACAGAATAGGCCTTGCTTTGCTCCTCAATAAATTAATATCTCAGCTTGGCTCGCTGGCAAAGAAGGCCGCGGCCTTTTTTAAAATTTCACGCTCCAGTTTCAGGCGTTTATTTTCTTTACGCAATCGCTCTAGCTCTTCCTGTTCAGCGCTGCGGGTTACTTTTTCCGACCCTTTGCCTAGTTTCCCCTCGTGCTTCAATACCCGGCGATTCATATTGACGTGATTGACTCCCAAGCTCCTGCTGGCCTCAGCTTGGCTATAGCCTTGCTCGGTAACCAGCTTAACCGCTTGTTCCTTAAACTCTTTTGTATATTTTTTCTTGCTCATTTCAACACTCCCATTAAGTTAATAAAGTTTACTTTATCTCTTAACTTTTGTGTCTACTTTAATTAGACCAGATCATCAAACATTATCGAGATCATGGAATAGCATTTCGGGAAAAAATTGCAGCGATTTATCTTCAATGGGAGAAAGCATTGGGTGTAAAAATTCCTAGTACGGATAATTTTTTAACTCGAATCCAGTTAATTCAAAAATTGATAACGGTTTATCAAACGCTGCAACAGCCCCAAAAAGTAAAGCTCTCTCAAAATAAACTACAACGATTCCATCGAGAATTAGAAAATTTTCGTGCAGTATGTTCAAGACCCATCATCCCACAAGTGAAACACCCCTTTTGGAATCGTTTCAGCTTATTTAGAAGTCGAGCCATCGTTGCTCAATTACCAAGATCTTCACAAGAGGCTCTGCGTAGGTTAGCGCCAAGCACAGCGCGGCCTAACGTCTAGATTTTCCAATGTAGGTTAGTGCCAAGCGAAGCGCCGCCTAACAATTCAATATATTCTTATATCTTGGCATTGCAAAAGAATAGGTTTGGAGGGGTGCCTTGGTGTGTTCTTGTTAGGCCGCGCTATGCTTGGCACTAACCTACAAAACACTCATGTCTATTAGGCTAATGCTGGAAAACTCAACACAAACTCAATACAATCTTTATCTACCAGTCGACAATCGATATCTCCTCCAAAGGCTTGAAGGATTTGCTTGGCAGAAAAATCCCTTCATATTCCCTTAATCTCCATTTGTTAAATTATAGCATTGATTATATCAATGGAGTTAATCATGAATTTTAAGCCTTTTATACGTAATCATCATGGAAAAATCATTAAATTTCTATATGTAGGCTTTACGGTTTCAGCGGCTGCATTGCTGTTGTTTCCAACTCCAGCTCCAGCTGTTCTAGGCTTGATTTTCACCATTTTAGGTGGTGTATTAACCTTCGTTAATTCCATTTTGGAATATCATCATTCTAGTACTCAATATCGAACTCTGATTCAAATAGCTCGGGATAAAAATGATGGTGTTTACAATTTGTATGAGAAATCTAAGTTTAATGATTTTCTCAGTAAAAAAGTATCTCTCAACTATTATAAAATCCCACTAGCTGAATCATTATTGGTTATTAATGCCATCGCTCCTCTGATGGCGATTATATTGGCTACTCTTAAATTGTTGGCAGTCGTTGATGTGATTGGTGTGGCTACTATGCCGAGCATATTGGTTGGATTGGTTGTTGCTAACTTAATTATCACCACTTTGATTGATAAAGCCATTTCTGCATTGATTCAATCTAAATCAAAAGAATTAGATGAGTTGATGGATGAAATCTCAGATCATCTAATTGAAGAAAAAGGTATGGTTTTCACGGCTGCTATCAAGCATGATAGACCGAGGATCACTGATAATCTCTATAAATTAGCTATTCCTCTATTAGCAGAAACCTTAGAAATCGATGCAGTAAGTTTGTTTAACCCATCACCTTCAGTGGAAGGAGGCACTTCTGTTGCTCCTGCAATTTAATAGTATTCACTAGCCAATGACAGGCCATCGATGTTAAGCTTTTAATATTCACGCTCAAATTTTCAATTCCGCAGGAGGTCCCATGCCACATTTCTTGCAGA
>CAIQCE010000317.1 GCA_903870185.1 uncultured Gammaproteobacteria bacterium | reverse complement strand
TTTCTTGGTTTCCCATCGATCTATTTGCAGTAACTTAGTAGATTCAATACTTAACCCTAATGATTAATCTTTTATTTTTTGAAGCTGTGTTCAATCTTGCGCTTCGTATAAATCTCACAAAGCCATATAAATCTTTTTGCTACATTGTTATTTTATTGATTTTTATTAAACTGTTTCAAAGCTTCATCGTATTCGGCTTTAATATCAAAACCAGAATCTTGACCAGGTGCTACTTGCTGTAAAGCAGTATGCATAATGCAAACCACATTAAGCCCAGTATATTTTCCAGGTAGCGTTCTTAGTTGGTAGACTTTGTCTGGACTATTTACATTAAGTCCACTTTCACCTAATGTTGCTGTTTCAAGCGCAACGCCGCCAATTTCTTGAGGAGTCATTGTTTCCAATGTTTTTAAAGTACTAAGGCAATATGAGACGACTTCTAAGTTAAGGCCATCAGTTTTACGGAATTCTTGGTAGGCAATATCCCTTAAAATATCTTCTGCTTTTTTAGCCCATTGAGAACCTGGAGATACCTCGATTACTTGTAGTAGCAATGCTGATACTCTTTTTTTAATCGCTTCATCTTTATGTGTAGCAAGTAAATTTTCGGCTAATGCCAGTATTGCGATTGGATCTTTTGGCGCAAATCTAACGGCATTTTCAAGTAGTATTGACGCTTCTGGACTACTCAATTTAGATGCAATAAAGCCCGCTGTTCTAAGTGCATACGAATCATTAGGTGCAAGTTCTACAGCAGTCTGTGCTGCTAAATTACTCTCTACAATTTGGTTGTTCCTCAAATACGCTACAGCAAGCGCTACCCAACCATGTGCATATGTTGGAGAAATACGTGTTAAATCACCTAATAACGATATCGCTTTATTTAGATCACCTTCATCGCTATAAACCATACCAAGGTTATAGAGTACGATTGTGTTTGTAGGGTATTGATCATAGAGTTTTTCAAAAATTGTTTTTCCTTTAAGGTAGATGCCACGTTGTAACGCGTCTAACCCTTCTTCTGACTCAGTTTCAGCTTCAATATCACCGGTGATAATAAGGGTATCGTTATCGATATTAACCTTCACAAATAACCCTCCGCTACTGTAATCTTCAGTAACGTGTTTTTTTAGGTATTCTTCAAATCCAACTACGTTTGGATCTTGGTAGGCCGTCGGTAAATTAGACAAATCGAAGTCAGCTATTTTTACAAAAACTATTTTAGGAGCTTGCATATTATTTGGTTGTTATCCATCTGAAACAATCAGTTAAATTAAGGCGGTTTAACCATGCTGTTACTAATTGAGTATCAGTGGTATTGGGCTTACTGTTGGTAATGTCACCAAATAAACCAACGCAAATAGCTTCTATACCTTGTTCTTTAAAGGGTTCAAAGAAATCAGTGCGTTCAAACAAGTAATCTGCCGCAAGCGCTGTTGTACCATTAATAGCTTGGTGAGTATGTAATATCCATTCTGGGAATTGGGTTTTATCTAGCTCTAAAGACCTAATCCAATCCTCTTTCTCATAGAGAAAGTGTGTAAGTTGGCTATCTCTAAGTTCAGGATAATCTCTATACATTTGAGTTGTGAACAGGATTTGCGGCGCAATACTTCGTAGTTGTTGACCGAGTCCTTTAATACAAGTATCCGCACACTTTTTAGCAGTGCTCTCATCATAACCCAGCGACAAAAAATCATTTATACTCGATGTTCAAGTTTTTAAGTTGACGCATACATCCAGAAATCGAATAAACAAATCCG
>CAIQCE010000316.1 GCA_903870185.1 uncultured Gammaproteobacteria bacterium | reverse complement strand
GCTGCAACTGGTTCAACGATAACTGCCGAATCCTTTTCAAATCCAAATCGTGTTGTATAACCTGTCAACCATTTAAACAAAGACTTCACTGGAATTAATAAACCCAAGGTAGCCAGTGTTCCTAATGAAACTAAAAAACGTCTCATATTAAAACTACGTTCTTGAGAAAAATCTGAAAAGGGCCTAATAATGACATTCATTAATGAACGAGTCATTTTTCGAATATAAAATGCTGCAGGCCACCAAACAATGGCTGTAACCATCGCAACCCCAACCAAAACATAATCTCGCCAGAACCATATTGAAAAAAGTGCCTTGATTGTGTGTTTAGCAGCCGTTAATGCCACATCGATCAGATTGCTGACAGCAGCGAGCAAAAGAACAGGAACAGCTGTTACAATACCGGCCAGAATTCTAATCCGATCTTGACGATCATCCTTATAATCATGGCGTGGACCCATGATGCCCTTTTCTCCTAAAAAATTAGCTATCGGTAAATAATTTCTATAAAACGATATTCCTAGATGCATAAGAGATGTTAAGAATAAATTGACCGTATTAAGAGGGACTGTTACTAGCAGGCCTAAAACCGAACCCACCCAAGCTGTTGGACCGAATCTTAATAATACGGGGCGTCCGTCTTTTGCTGACACTTGTACATCCACAAATACCCCTTCCTTGCCCAAATAATTCCAATTACTGGTGACATGCTTGCCAAAAGAAATTAGGGTGTGACCTATCAGTGAAATCGCAATATCAAATGCATTCACTGCGATCATGAATGGAACTGATACCAGAGCTGTAAAACCCCAAATCGCATTTTTAGCAGAACGATCAATGCGCAATAAAATCGGATGGATTTTAGAGCTTTCTTCAGCTGTACTCACTACAATAGGAGTCACTACGACTGGATTACCCTCTGTCGCAGTCGATGCATCCGCAGGCTCAGCAGAAAGCAGCGCAGCAGTTGATTCACGATCAGCAATTACTGCAATAGCAGCAGGCTCTAAAACAACTTGTGCAACGGGAATAACAGCCAACTTTTGAGGTGTAAACATCACGCTCTGTTCAAAATAAGCGAAGAGTAAATAATTTTTAGGATTTTCCCAAATATCACCCAATGAGCTGATAAAATTAACCACACAATATTTTAATAACCTACCGATAATATCGATTAGGTTGCCCAATACAACGACAGGCACTACGACAGGTGAACTGAAGATGAAAAAGACAGTTTGAACGATGGGATGACGATCATCCACTGAGCGAGTTCTATCACCCATCAAACCATAGGAGCCCAATACATAGTTATAGAATTTACAACAATGCACTACAGACTTCGTCAATTCCCTGACGAAGTGTTTGATGCCTAATAAGACGTAATCAACCAAATTAAGCACGATAACAGTTGGCAGCCAAATAATAGCGCTTATGCCTGCAAAAATAATCTTTTCAACAAGAGTTGGTTCAGTACGCTTAGGTTGAACGGGAGGAACTGGATCAAGCGAATCAACTGTCGATTCTACCTCAGTAATATTTTCAAGAGTAGGAACAGGAACAGCAACATCCACCTCGGCCACTTGAACTGTTGGAGCCTTAATACCCCCCCACAGAACACTCTCTTTTCGATTCTTGGGAAAACGATGGTAAGCGCTAAAATTGACGACTAATGATCTATAAAAATTGAGCCAAATATACTTAGCAATCGCTCCTATAGCATCCATTAGATTCGATACAATTAAAATTGCAATCGGAACCAATAGGATAAGAGTAAAGAACCCAAAAACAACTTGCTTCCAAACTGGGCGTGGATCTGCATAAGGTGCTATTGGCCCCATCAACCCATGCTCACCTAAAAGATGATAATTAGATCTCAATATATAATAAAAAGAATCCCCCATATTTTTTGAAATTCGCGCAATGCTTGTCAAGATTACATCACTGACATTACTCAGCACCACGAATGGCAACCAAATAGGTGATGTAATGAATCCAAATATCCTTCGCAATCTAATATCGCGATTATCATCATTAGGAAAACCTCTACCGAATACATTGACTCGATCTTTAGTAGGAATATTACGACCAAACACATTATTATCGTAGGCTAAATTCAACAAAAGATTAAAATTATTTCGAATTAAACTTCGAACAGACAAAGCAGAGTGCCGCACAAAATGCCATGGAAAACTCACAATGAAATCAACTAAATTAGTCAGTATTGCAAATGCACCCCAAACAGGAAAACTAATAACTGAAAAGGTATAAAATAAAGTTTTTTGCTTCCAATTTACTTCAGCAACAACGGGTTGAGGTGTTTGAACAGGAGCAGTTTGTAACGGCTCTGGATTAGCTTCTGATTCTAAAGTAGCTGCTATCGCATCTAAAGGAGGAGCATTAGGAGCTGCAGCAGGGTCTATCTCATCTTGAGCTTCAGTTGCAAGAAGTGGGTTCACATCACTAATATCCACAGCAGGAGCAAGCACTTTATTTTTAAAAATAATACTCCATTCAATCCAAGATAAAACGCTATGCCAATATTTAAAACATTGGCTAGTGGCAGATGCAAAATTAGTTCCAAAATGTTTACACGCTGTCACAAACAAGTTCGCTGCATTACTCAAAATTGCAGCAGCACCCCAAATAGGTGAAGTAATCACTGCAAACAAACCTGAAACTTTTTTATTTCGAGTATCCTTTAAATCTTCGCATTTATAAGCTTCATTAAAAGTACCATGCTTGCCCAACCAATTTGCATTCACTAAGAAATTTAAACGAATGGATTCCCAGCAATACCATACAAAAGTAGCAGTAAAATTTACAACAATAGGAATTACTAAAACAGCACAAACTGGGAAAAAGCTTAAAGCCCCATAAAAAACTTTTGCTAGTTCTGAATCAAACAGTTTCTTATTAGGAGCATCGTCAGGAAAGACACCTTCACCACGCAAAGGAAAATTGTAATAATTAACAATATTACCCCAGAATGAAATAAACCAATTAATGAAAAACGTGATGACTCCATCAAATACATTAGAAACGATTATCGCTGGAATCCAAATAGCCGAACTTAAGAAACCAAATAAACCTGCAACAATAGGAAGACGAGTATCCTTCTCTTTAATATCACCCCAAAGAACTCGTTTACCGAAAGTTCCATTCCCTCCTAGG
>CAIQCE010000315.1 GCA_903870185.1 uncultured Gammaproteobacteria bacterium | reverse complement strand
TCGATGGCAGCCTGCATTCTATCAAAATCCAGACCCTCAATTTTATAGATAAGATGTTGATAATCAAGTTGATAGAGGTGATCACGCTCCAAACCCATATAACAACCGGGTCTTGAAAAGCCGGGGGCCTGTGGAAAAAAGCTAAGGTAAATGTCTTTAGTGCCTCGACTCCCTTCAGGCTTTAATATCAATAATGAAGCGTGACCTGTTTGAGATAGGCCGATTCGTTCAAGAATGCCTGGAGCCGTCATCGCCCATTCTGCTTCTCCCATCCCTGTCGATTTTGAAGAATTTAAAACACCTGGTGCCTCCAAAATCAAATAAGCTGTGGATCTCATTTTCACCCCCCCTAAAACGGGATTAATGAAAACAAGTATAGATCATTTACTAAACAAAAATTTAGGGTGCCTTTAAAATCCCAGCAGTAGACATTCAGGTTCCAGCTTGATCGAATAAATTTCTTCGACTCGTTGCTGCACTAAATCGATCAATTGCTTGATATCACTAGCAGTAGCTTCACCACGATTGATAATAAAATTCGCATGCTTAATCGAAACTTCAGCATCTCCAATCACGGTGCCTTTTAAACCCGCAGCCTCTATCAAACGTGCTGCGAAATCTCCTGGAGGGTTTTTAAAAACTGAGCCACAACTTCTTAATCCAATCGGCTGAGATTCATTTCGTTTATGCAGCAAATTTTTGAGTGAAGCTTGAGCTTTCTCTCCATCTCCTTTTGGAAATCGAAAATAACCCGCTGCAAAAAATTCCTTCCCTAAACCTTCTACATGCCGATATGAAAATTTAAATTCACCAGCACTTCGATGATGAATTTTTCCGGCATGGTCGATAGTGTCGACTGCAATCACGTGAGACCAAGTCTCCCCTCCGAAAGCACCCGCATTCATTTTCAACGCGCCACCAACTGTGCCGGGAATGCCGGCAAAAAAAGCTCCCGTCTCAAAGGAATGCTTTACACAAAATTTTGATAATTTTGCGCACGTGAGGCCCGCTTCTGCTTTGAAGGTATTTTCATCGATTAATTTCAATTGATTTAAACGATTGAGAGTGAGGATCACAGTTCCTCGGATGCCTGCATCATGGATCAAAACATTGCTGCCTAGACCTAGAAAAGTGAGAGATTCATCGGGGGGCAATTGTTGTAAAAAATTTTGTAAATCTTCTAAATCAGCCGGCCAATAAAATTGATCCGCATTTCCACCCACGCCCCATGAAGTATAAGATGCCAAAGGATGATCGAGTTTGAACTCGCCTCTCAACGAATCCTGATTGATCATGCAGCCTCGCCCAACTGAACTGCCATCACACTGATATCACCGGCTCCTTGCATCAATAAAATATCGTTGGGTTTTAACACTTCCTGCAGCACCTCTGGCAGTTGATCAAGCTTGGGCACAAATATAGGCTTTAAAATACCTAAGGCTTCCACTCGCTGACTGAGAATACGTCCGTCCACTCCTGGGATAGCAGGTTCTCCTGCCGAATAGACTTCCAAACAAATTAAAACATCAGCTTGAGACAAGGTCTCTGCAAATTCCCGCATCAAATCTTGGGTTCGAGAATATCGATGAGGCTGAAAGGCCAATACGATTCGACGATCTGGCCAAACTAATCGAGCAGCATCTAAGGTCGCTGTTATCGCTCCAGGATGATGCCCATAATCGTCGATAATTAAAGCTTTTCCACCTGGAATAGCAAGTTCGCCGCGCGCATGAAAACGTCGACCCACTCCTGAAAAATTTGCCAATGCTTTTAGCATTTCTGGTTCATCAACCCCTAAATGCTGAGCTACTGCAATCGCAGCCAATGCATTCAATGCATTATGTCGGCCCGGCAAGTTTAATTTCACTTCTAGAGGATGTAAACCCTCTCGAACAACCACAAAATGACAACTCATACCTTCTTGCCGAAACTCTGTGGCTCTTACTTTAGCCGATTCACCAAATCCAAAACTAAGATATGGACAAGGTAAATGTGGCACGAGCTCTGCAACTGCAGGATCATCCGTTCCTAACACCGCAAGGCCATCAGTCGGCAATTTCCATAAAAATTTTAAAAAAGTAGTTTTAAGTTGATTGAAATCTCCGCCATAAGTTTCCATATGATCAACTTCAATATTAGTAACAACTGCAATCTCTGGAAATAAAGATAAGAAAGAAGCATCACTCTCATCGGCTTCCGCCACAAAATATTCGCCTTGCCCTAAACACATAGGACTCACTCGATTATTGATGCACCCCCCAATCATAAATGAAGGATCTAATCCACCTTCTAATAATACAGCTGAAATCAAACTCGTGGTGGTCGTTTTTCCATGTGTGCCCGATACTAAAACAGCCCTGGAATCACACATCAATTCTGCTAAAACTTCAGCTCGTTGTAATAAATAAACACCGGATGCTTTGGCCGCCATTAACTCAGGATTGTCGGCGCTAATCGCGCTCGAATAAACGACAAGATCTGCTCCTTTAATTTGCTCTGCTGAGTGCTGAGCATAAACTTGGATTCCTAGCTCAGAAAGACGCTGAGTAATTTTAGAACTCATCTTATCGGAACCACTAACCTTATAACCTTTGTGCAATAAAAATTCGGCGATTCCACTCACCCCAATACCACCGATTCCAATGCAATGAATATGGTGTATCGCTTTATCATTTAACATGTCAATTGACCTTTTACTTAATTGGGTACTGAATTTGATTGACCGTATAACGCACGACTTCTTGGGTTGCACTTGGCAAAGCAAGCCCTCGAGCGCTATCTCCCATCTGCATCAACAGCGTTCTGTCTTTTGAAAATCTTTGAAGATGCTCTTTAAATTTCGCCAATTCAAAAGAGGATTGCGGCATCAAAATTACCGCAGACACTCGCTCTAAATATTGCGCATTATAGTATTGATGATTATCAATGGCATAAGGGAAGGGCACTAAAATACTGCCCACCCCCGCAGCGGTGAGCTCAGCGATCGTTAATGCACCCGCACGTGCTAAAACTAAATCGGCCCAAGCATAGGCCTCCGCCATATTCTCGATAAAGGGCGTGATCTTAACTTCAATTCCACAATTTTCATACTGAGCTTTCAGAGCTTCAGCGTTCGAGCGCCCCGTTTGATTCCAAACTTCAGGCTTTTCTCCTTCCCATTCTTGCATGAGCTCAAAAACCATTTGATTTAAAAATTCAGCCCCCAAACTACCTCCGAGGACAAGCAGACGAAGAGGGCCTGATCGCTCAGAAAATCGTTCAACTGGCAAAGGTAAATCAGCAATTTCAGATCGAACTGGATTACCCACCGTGATAGCTTTCACACTCGGTGGAAAAACATGGGGAAAAGCTTGTAATACTTGATTCGCAATTCGTGAGAGCAAGCGATTGGTGGTTCCAGCGATAGAATTTTGTTCATGAAGCACCAATGGGATTCTTGAAATCCAAGCGGCTACTCCGGTGGGACCTGTTACAAATCCACCAAAACCCAATACACAACTGGGCTTAACTTTTTGAATCACCTTCCATGCTTGCCAGGTAGAATTAAGCAATCGCCAGGGAGCCAACAACCAAGAAGACATGCCCTTGCCACGCAACCCTTTGATTGGAATAGTCTCGAGACGGAATTCCTTAGGAACTAAGGATTCTTCCATCCCTCCTGCCGAACCCATCCAAACCACCTCGAAACCTTTGGCTCTTAAAACACGAGCCACAGCCAAGGCAGGGAAAATATGGCCACCCGTGCCGCCTGCTGTGATTAAAATAGTTTGGCTCATTGATTTCGAATTCGTGCTTTAGGGTTAGATTTTAGGTACCGAGAAGGCGCCAGTTTATCACCAGCTGCCCCAGTCTCATAGGAAATCCTCATCAATATCCCCACCACTGCACAATTGATGATAATGCTGCTTCCCCCATAGCTGATAAAAGGCAGAGTCAACCCCTTGGTCGGCAGCAATCCAGCGCTCACCCCAATATTGATCAAAGACTGCAATCCAAACCAGGCAGCACAGCCATAAGCAATATAAGCGGCAAACAATTCTTGGCGCTGGAGTGCATGATAGGCAATCACAAAAATTCGACCTACCAAGGCAATCAATAAGGCAATCAAAAGCAGCTCACCAATCAATCCTAATTCTTCCGCAATCACCGCAAATAAAAAGTCGGTGTGAGCCTCTGGCAAATAAAATAATTTTTGCACGCTGTTTCCAAGCCCCACCCCAAAAATTCCACCTCTCCCAAAAGCAATCAAAGATTGGGTCAGCTGGTAACCTGAATCAAATTGATGAGTCCAAGGATTTAAAAATGAAGTGAGTCGAGCCACTCGATAAGGAGAGGCAACTGCGAGAATGCCTAATGCGGCTACGACTAATACAAACAGCAATGAAAAGGGCCAGAGCCTAACATTCGCTACGAATAATAAGATTAAAAAAGTAACAGAAATAACTGCTAAAGCACCAAAATCAGGCTCTAATAGCAATAATATGGCAATCCCTGTTAACAAAAGCATCGGTTTGACAAAGGCGATTAAATCTTCTTTCACTTCTTTTTGAAATCGTTTCAAGTAACTGGCGAGATAAATCACCGCGCAGATTTTAGCAGCTTCGGAGGCTTGCAAAGTTGTGAAACCTAATTGCAACCAACGTCGGCTTCCATTAACCGTTCGACCAATTCCTGGAATCAAAACTAAGATCAACATTAACATAGCTAAGAAAATTAGATGACCGCTGTAGCGCTCCCAAAATTTCAATGGGATTCTAGCTGTTAATGCGCCTGCTAAAATAGCTAATAGCAAATAAACTGCATGATGAGCTATATAATAAAATGGATAACCAAATTGCTTATCTGAAATGACCAAAGAAGCAGAAGCCACCATCAAAAGACTCATAATCAATAGTCCTAACGTGCTGCCAAGCAACCATCGATCATGGTGATCCATTCCGCGGGGATTCGGTTTCATTCAGCGTCTCCCGATTCTTTCAACTTCAATACTAATTGAATAAATTGATAGCCCCGATCTTCAAAATTTTTAAACATATCTAAACTCGCACAAGCGGGAGAAAGAAGGACCATTTCCCCTGATGCCGCAATTCCAGATGCATGAGTGACGGCCGCCGAAAGTGAATTAACACGAGTACTGGGGGCTAAATCTTTCCAATTTTTTTCTAATACAGGCGCATCCTCACCCAATAAAATTAAATGTTTCACATATTGTTGAATGAGGGGATTCAATAAACTAAAATCTGCATTCTTACCTTGCCCTCCGGCAATTAACACTATTTTTCGTGGCCCCAAACTTTGACCTAAACTCTTGAGAGCCGCCTCAGTTGCACCGACATTAGTACCTTTGGAATCATTAATCCAATTCACACCACGATGACTTTCCACCCATTGGCATCGATGAGCCAATCCTGAAAATTTCCTCAAAACTTGAGTCATTGCATTCACGGGACAATTCAAAGCACTTCCTAAGGCGAGTGCAGCCAATGCATTTTGAACATGATGTTGGCCCTGCAATTTCATTTCAGAAACTGGCATTAAAATTTCACCCTCTCGAGTTAATACCTCCACCCCATCTCGCAACTCGAATTTAAATGCGGCAGGAAGTGTTGAGTTAACCGTATATCCCCAAGGCCTAGATTCAAAATCAAGTGACTGCCAAGTGAGAGGCTCATCCATATTAACGATGGGCTGCTCACAGTTTAAATAAATTCGCTGCTTAGCTTTGAGATAGTCAAATTCAGTCAAGTAACGATCCATATGATCGGCGCTGAGATTTAACAGCACGGCGGCTCGAGTGTGCAAATGACTCGTTGTTTCTAATTGAAAGCTTGAAAGTTCGATCACATAACAATCGGGTTCAGTCTCACTCAAAAGATCTAAAACAGGAATGCCTAAGTTGCCTCCCACACGAACATCCCACCCGGCTTCTTCAGCCATCAATCCAACCAAGGTTGTGACGGTGCTTTTTCCATTAGAACCTGTGATGCCAATGATGGGAGCCTTTGCAGCTCTCGCGAAAATTTCCACATCACCTATTGCAGGAATACCTCGAGCTATATACTCAGCAATTTTTGAATCACTCAAAGAAACACCTGGGCTTAAAATCAATTCTTCTGCTTCAGATAAAAGTCGATCACTAAAACCACCGACTTCGATTTCCACCTCTGGGAAACTTTGGCGTGCTTCTTCGAGAAAAGGAGGATTGGTTCGACTATCAGTCACCGCGACTCGATATCCTTGGCTTACAAGATATTGTAGTGATGAAAAGCCGCTGAGGCCTAGTCCGATGATTAATTTTAATCCTGGTTTTTTGTTCATTTTCTTTTTT
>CAIQCE010000314.1 GCA_903870185.1 uncultured Gammaproteobacteria bacterium | reverse complement strand
TATACGGCGTTTAGTTCCATCCGATGGATCTTCGGGCGCTTAACCGTCCCTCAAGCCGCCTCGCTGTCGGCCTTTTTCTGGCGGCTCGTCGCCCCGCATCTTAGACGCCACAGACGAGCGGAGAGTAATCTAAAAGCTGCGTTGCCCAATTTAAGTGAAAGCGAACGCAAACAGCTCCTCACCCGGATGTGGGACAATCTCGGCCGCACCTCGGCGGAGGCGCTTCGCTTGGATGAGATCGCGGACGACCCCAATAGTCTAACGCTCAACTTTTCTCCTGAGGCTCTCGCCATCATGCCCAGCGCGACCCCCGCCATTTTCGTGTCGCTGCACTATGGCAATTGGGAAGTGACCGCATTAGCAGCCGAGCGGTTCAATAAGCCGCTACTGGGCATTTATAAGCGGGTGGTTAACCCGCTGGTCGATCGCGATGTGACCCGCATCCGCTCACGCTTTTACAAAGGCGGCTTCGTTTCAAAGGGTCCCGATGCCGTCAGAAAAATCACTCGCGCGATAAAGGACGGATATTCTGTGGCGGTCATGGCAGACTTACGCGAGTCGAATGGCGACTTGGTACCCTTCTTCGGCATTCCATCCCCATCAACAACCTTCCCAGCCATGATGGCACGGCTCCATGGCCTGCCGATTGTTGCCATCAGAGCTGTGCGAACCTCGCCGGGGAAGTTTCGTATAGACGCCGAGACGCTTCAACTCGCGATCAGCGAAAATAAGAGGGCGGATATTTTAGAAAATACGGCCCGTATTCAAACTCAGCTTGAGAAGTGGATTAGGCAAGATCCTGCGTTTTGGATGTGGGGGCACCGACGGTGGGGAAGGGAGAGTTTTAATTAATTTGAGCACGAAATGGATTAGAACATTTAAGATCAACGCGTATTTCTTCCCGCGTCCAGTAAGGCCAACAATGCCAGCTCAATTTCGTGAAAAACAGATGCCCAGTCTCCAGGCTGCTTTTGCCGAAATAGGCGCATAGTCGGATACCATGGACTATCTGTCCGTTCGAGCATCCAGCGCCAATCGGGCATATATTTCAATGCGACCCATGTCGGGCGGCCTAGAGCTCCAGCGAGGTGGGCAATGGCTGTATCAGATGTGATGATCAAATCGAGATTCATCATAACAGCAGCCGTATCGAGAAATGACTGAGTGCCAGAATCAAAATCTGAATTAAACGCTTCAACACGCATTTTTTCTGGGCGACTTTTTAGTTGATCCTCGCCCTCACCCTTTTGCAGGCTAAACAATCTTACACCTGACATGAGGGATATTTTATAGAATGAAATCAAAGGAAAGGAGCGGCCTAAATCTACGTCTCCAACGCGACTACCCTGCCAACATATCCCAATTTTAAGACCATGGCGTCCAATCAATTCTTTCCACTGGGCAACACGAAGCTCGTCGGCTTTTAAATACGATGTCACCGCGGGGATTTTATCTTCATTGGTAACAAATAATTTTGGAAGGCTGAGAAGAGATACATGAAAATTATAATCAGGCAATTTCTGGTCTGTATCCACAAGTATCACCTCGGATGATAAATATCGTAATAATTCTTGGAGGCGCCTTTGAGGTATAAAATAAATTCTTGCGCAATGCTTTGATAATAGTGGCAGAAAGCGACTGAATTGAATTGTATCACCCAAACCCTGTTCTGAGTGAACGAGAATCGTTTGACCCTCCGCCAATTTAAGTGATTTAAGTTCCGGTCTAATTGACTTAAAGTTGCCTACTGATTCACGTTTTAATTTTCTCCATTCGTAATCCAGCCATCCATCTAAAAAGTTCCCAAGAGCCAATTTTACATAAGACCTGTTTGTGTACGCATCGGCAAAAATTGGATCTATTGAAATAGCTTCATTAAAAAATTGAATTGCATCCTCTGACTTGCCTATTTCTTGGGCGGCAATGCCCAAATTATTGAAAATCACTGCGTTATTTTTATCTAATTTTTGAGCTAATTTATAGGCCTGAAATGATTCATTTGGTCTATTTAAAAATTTTAACGCACTGCCTTTGTTGTTGAACGCTGGTGAAAAATTCGGATTTAAAACAATTGATCTTTCAAAATCACTAAGTGCTTTTAAATATTTTTTCTTCTTTAAGTAGCTAACGCCGCGATT
>CAIQCE010000313.1 GCA_903870185.1 uncultured Gammaproteobacteria bacterium | reverse complement strand
TAATCCAGCCCTGTTTCGCCAATGCCTATGACTCTAGGAGACTGGGCCAAATTCAACAAATCCTCAGCCTTTAGTTCTCGATCTAAAGTTTCTCCAGGATGAAGGCCTACACTTGCATAAACCTCAGGAAATTTTTCTGCAATTTCAATAACCTCATGCGCATGAATCAGATCGACTCCAATGCAAAGCATCTTATCAACACCTTTAGTTTTAGCAGCCTCAATAAGTTTTCTAATATCACCATTATAGGCTGCTAAATCCAGCATATTAAGATGGCAATGTGAATCGATAAACATTTTTACAATTTCCTCTATATCAGACAATCAAACTAAAGGGTGACTGGCTATGCCCCTACCCATATCAAGTTAACAAATTAAATGAGACTTATAATGTGATTCGCTTAGAAATCAAGACTTGCCTAATTTATCATTATTTAACATAATCCACATCAAGCTATATAATACTGGAGAAATAAGATGAGAGCACCTGCTTCTTATACTAAGCTATTCGAAGGCATGAGCGAATCACCTGAAATTTGGTATGCAGATGCCCCTCCCCTGCTAGGTGGAATAGCAAAAAAATTGTCCATTGAAGAGTTTAAGGCTAAAATCGAAGACCCTACCTTACACCTAAGCGAAAATACATATTTGGATTGTGAACCAAGTGAAATTCTTGCTATTCCATTTCCCAAAAGACCTCAACTGGTTGCAAGAGCAGAGCCAAAACTGCTAAACCCTTCTACCTACTATGATAGCTTGGTCGTTTGTAATATGGGTAAATTTGGTCACGGAGTGTTTGCCAGAAAATTGATTCCCGCAGGTGAAATCATAGGATTTTATGCAGGGGTTGTTTCTAAAAAAGAACACCCAACCACACCTTATAGCCTAGCCATGCTAGAAAAAAATAAGGCCACCGGCATGTTTTCTGTCGATGCAAGTAGAATTGGTGGTATTGCTCGATTTTTTCAGCATTTACCATTAAACACAGCTGATACAGCCGAACAGCTTGTAAAAGAACTAAGACGAAAAATAGCTTACTTTGATCATTTTTTTATATCTAAAGTTGAAGAAGACCAATCAACACCAGAAGAATATGCATCATTCAGATATGCCTTAATGAATGACCTTATGACTATGGGTGATGCAGAGCTGTTTAAAGGAATGATAACTTATAGAGCAAAAGAAGATCAGCGAGAATGGGAAGTTGATAATTTAGAAGCTGAGCCTACAATTAAAGCCAATATCGCTTATGCCAATATTGAACAGGTAACAATATTAATAAAAAACAAACCAGTTGTACTATTTTTCGCCTCAAGAACCATTGCTCCTGGTGAGCAATTAGGTTTCAGCTATGGATTAGGGTATTGGATTAGCAGTGCGAAAACCTTGCCTCGAGTCTTCTTCAAATCCGGAGCACCAATCCCTGAAAGCGCTTATCATTGGAAATCCATACCCATTGAAATAAATACTACTATAGGCCCTAGAACCTTCTTTTATTCACAAGAAGAATATAAAGCGGAAATTGATAGACAAAAACCTAAATCATTCCACCCTTTGGCAAATAAAGTATCATTTTTCACCCTACGTAAAAAATTAGCAGCTGAGGGAATAATTGATAGTAGGCATGCGGCCTTAAAACAAGACAACTCATTGATCCAATACATGAGGAAACTCTTTTCAGAAAAAATTAAATTCGAACTATTTTGGCATAACCCAGACAATAAAGACCTGAAAAAACAATATGATGCTGACCTCTATTGCAAAGCTGATAGTAAAGACGTATATGATTCACTTAAAGAAGCCTTATTATCAAGCTCTATTCGAGACAAAGTCTTTTTAATTGAAAGCACTTTAGAAATAATTATCAGACGAGTTAATCACGATACTGAAATAATGCGCCAATTTGTGCTTGATTTTCGACACTCCCTGTTGATAGAAAAACCTTCTTACCCTAAAAGCACCCTCTCCTCATGAGAAAGGGTGATACTTATCACAACTTCAACAAAAATGATTCTAATAGCATTTGTTGATTAACGTTATTACTCGACAAAAATAATTCACGCACTCGCAACAACTCTTTTAAAACTTGAAACCAATGATCCAAAGT
>CAIQCE010000312.1 GCA_903870185.1 uncultured Gammaproteobacteria bacterium | reverse complement strand
TTTGATCGGTGATTTTACCGCGATGATCGGGGATCCGACCGGTAAAGATATAACTCGAAAGCCCTTGAGCCGAGAAGTAGTCTTAGAAAATGCCAAGACCTATCAGGCCCAGGCTTTTAAGATTTTAGACCCTGAGAAAACAGAAATAGTCTTTAATTCCAGCTGGTTAGATAAGCTCACCCCTACTGAAATGGTCAAATTGATGGCTCAAACGACCGTGGCACGTATATTAGAGAGAGATGATTTCAGCAAACGTTATGCAGCGAATCAATCTATAGGCTTGCATGAATTCCTTTATCCTTTATTACAGGGTTATGATTCAGTCGCTCTTAAATCGGATTTAGAGCTAGGGGGTACCGATCAAACCTTTAATATGTTGATGGGGCGAGAGCTTCAAAAACATTATGGGCAACGACCCCAGTGTATTTTGACCATGCCACTTCTTGAGGGCTTGGATGGTGTTCAAAAAATGTCCAAATCTTTGGGCAATTATATTGGAATCACCGAGAGCCATGATGAAATCTTCGGAAAGCTAATGTCCATCTCCGATGAATTGATGTGGCGTTATTTGGAATTATTGAGCCAGCGCCCCTTGACGGAGATCCGTCGTTGGCAGGCAGAAGTGAAAGAAGGCCTCAATCCTCGAGACTTAAAGATCCTATTGGCTGAAGAAATTGTAGAACGTTATCACGACAAAGCGGCTGCCGAAGAAGCTCATCGTAACTTCGTCAATCGATTTAGAGACGGACAGGTTCCCGAGAATTTGCCTGAGCTCAGCTTGCCAGCCCAAGAAGGCGGTTTGCCAATCGCGAATTTATTAAAGCAAGCGGGTCTGGTCAGCAGTACCTCGGAAGCTCTGCGCTCGATTCAGCAAGGCGCTGTGAAAATGGATGGCGAGCGCATCGAAGATCCTAAGCTCATTATCCCTGTCGGCAGTAGTCATTTATATCAGGTCGGCAAACGTCGCTTTGCGAAGGTGAAGATTGATTAGGGTGGGTTTTCTGTGTGAACGCTCATTTGCTTGGCACAACCCCCTCATCTCGGGGTCTACACCCCACCATCCCGTCGTCCCGCGCATTACGCCCCGCCCCGTCGCCCCACGGATTACGCCACCACCCCACCGTCCCGCGGGTTGCGCCATCACCCCGTCGTCCCGCGGGTTGCGCCATCACCCCGTCGTCCCGCGGCTCGTCCGCGGGATCCAGTCTTTTTTTACAGCCTACATAAATTCTCCTGGATCCTCTGGTCAAAGCCAGAGGACGACGGCTTATATCCCAAGCGAGGCGCACTTATTTTGGTGCCAGGCTCCGCTAGCACAATCTTTAACTAATTGATTAAATAAGTTAAGGTGCCTGGCTCCAAAATTCAAAACTAAAAATTTTTCAGGGTAAGATCAATGCCCTTAATATTAGTTTAAGAATAACCCTATATTCTTTACTATAGACTGACCCTTACCTTACTCAGAGCTTAAAATGTTAGACACACTCGAATTACCACCAGAGATGAATGATGAAACAGAGCCTGGGTTAGCTCTGGCTTTCGATGCGTATCCTATTTCGAATGTGGAAAATGATTCAATAGCGGTTCAAAAAAAAATTGATGCTTTGAGTCGACGATACATCAAACCCTTTGGTTATTTTAGCCTCCTTAATCTTGCAGCCACGGCTGTTTCTAAGAAAAAGACAGAAGTTTTGAGCAGCCTAAAAGCTGAGTGGCTATTTCTGGCTAGAAATGAAAAATCGCTCTCTGATCCCCGCCGAATAGATGCTGCTCAGTACAATCCAAAGAAAAGGCAAAAACGAGTGGATTGGTATCGAAAAAAATTAGATGAGCTTCAGGCTTTTCGTTTGAATCGTGCAGTGAATACGCTCAAAGAACAGACCCTTCCTTATTTGAATCAAATACAGCGCTATTTAACTTCCCAGGAGCTAATAGAATCTTATGCCAGAAAGGTGAGGGTTAATCTTGAAAAAGTAAATTCAACATTAAATAAAAAAACTCCTGCAGAATTA
>CAIQCE010000311.1 GCA_903870185.1 uncultured Gammaproteobacteria bacterium | reverse complement strand
TCACGAGCATTCAGCATCGCAGGCATATCAACTGCCAATAAGAAATGGATCCCTCCACGAAGGTCCAAGCCTAGATGCATCGGTTTTGCACCAATCGATTGTAACCAAGCAGGAGTTTTAGGTACTAAATTGGCAGCGACTACATAGTTCTCACCCAAGGACATTTTCAATGCATCCTGAGCTTGAAGTTGTGCAGTGGTATCTTCAAAACCAACGCGCAAATCTTTTCCATGCATTTCAACATGGGTAAAACTTAAAGATTGTTTCTTCAAAATCTCTTTCACTTCCTGAATAGTTTCAGGGCCTAGCTTTTGCTGAGCTGAAATCTCAATGGCAGGATAATCGCCATAAAGATTTGGGGCTGCATAAAGCAGCCCTAAGATCATCAATGCTACAAGCAATACATAGCGTGAAAGAGAATAATGATTCATGCAAAAATTCCTATTCCATGGAAGCTAAAGTGCCTTTAGGCAAAATAGCAACGATCGCATTTTTTTGCATTAAGATTTCAGTGCCATTGTGAGTACTGATGACTACTTGGCTGTCTTTGATCTTAACCAATTTTGCCATGATGCCACCACTCGTTACAATTTCATCTCCGACAGCCAAAGACTCCATCAACTTGCGCCCTTCTTTAGCACGCTTGGCTTGAGGTCTTACGAGCAAGAAATAAAATACCACCATAAAGATCACCAACATCGGCATCATCGATAAAAAGCCTTCCTGAGGTGTTTGTGCAGCAGCGCTGCTAGCAGCTGTTGTGGCTTCTGCCATGGCATCTTCAATTCCGAGTAACTCTAAAATCATGATTTATTCCTCTGTATGATTAGCAGCAGACTCTCGTCGCTGATAGAAGGTTTTTACAAACTCGCCTAATTTACCTTGTTCGATGGATTCACGCAAACCCCGCATCAACTTTTGAAAATAATGAAGATTGTGGATGGTATTCAAACGAGCTGCTAAAATTTCCCCGCATCGATAGAGGTGATAGAGATAGGCCCGCGAGTAATTCTGGCAAGTGTAACAATCACAATGAGGATCCAAGGGACCTAGATCATTTTTATATTGGCTGTTTCGAATCTTTACAACCCCCTCCTCGATGAAGAGATGACCGTTTCGGGCATTTCGAGTCGGCAATACGCAGTCGAACATATCCACCCCTCTCACTACGCCTTCCACTAAATCTTCCGGCTTACCGACTCCCATTAAGTAACGAGGCTTGTCTTCAGGTAATAACGGCGCAATCTCCGTCAAGGTGCTCAGCATTAAATCTTTGGGCTCTCCGACAGAGAGACCTCCGATCGCATATCCGTCAAATCCTATAGCTTTCAAGCCTTCCAATGATTGCACGCGCAGATCGTGATACATCCCACCTTGAACAATACCAAATAGAGCAGAACTATTGCCCTCATGGGCTTTCTTAGATCGAGCCGCCCAACGAAGACTGAGCTCCATGGAGAGACGAGCCACTTCAAAAGTGGCTGGATAAGGCGTGCATTCATCGAAGACCATGACGATGTCAGATCCCAAGACTTTCTGCATCTCTATCGATCGTTCTGGAGTCAATTCAATCAAAGCTCCATCCAAAGGGGAACGAAAACTAACCCCTTCCTCACTCATCTTGCGTAGAGCTCCTAAACTAAAAACTTGGAAGCCCCCTGAGTCAGTCAATATAGGGCCATGCCAATTCATAAAATCGTGGAGATCTCCATGAGCCGCGATCACCTCGGGTCCAGGGCGTAACATCAGATGAAAGGTATTACCGAGCAGGATCTCAGCACCTGTCGCCTTGACTTCTTCAGGCGTCATCGCCTTAACTGTCCCATAGGTTCCTACTGGCATAAAAGCAGGTGTTTGAACGGTACCTCGATCAAAGCTCAATTGACCTCGTCGCGCCTTCCCATCGGTATTCAATAACTCAAATTTCATTAGACCTTTCCCCTAAAATCGGGTTAAAAAATTGGGGGCCAGCTTAGCATAGTTGGGGGGATATCGGTAGGTTCAGTTTTCGACAATCCTTCTAGAACATGGAAAAATACTACTAATCTGATATAGTGACCGACAAGGAAAGCTTTAAAAGCATAGTTTTTTAACACTCAGTTACAAAATTCAAAAAACAAAAATTAAGAGGTTCAAAATGCCACTTCAAGATTTCTTTGATTTCAGCGATTTCAGCAAAAAATCAACTAAAATTAATGCATTCTTATTATGTCTTGCAATTGCTGTGGTAGGTAATTTGATATTTTGGTCAGGTGCACTTCTGCTCACTGATCCTGGTCCACTCTTCTTAATCGATGTAGTTGGAGGGATACCAGCTTTCATGGGCAATCTCATAGCCCTAGGATTTGCCGCGTATGGAATTTATCATTATTGCATAGAAAAGCCCTTTTGGAGACAAGGTGCAGTCTCCAATGCTCCATCAGCAGCTTATGAACTGACTGCACGTTCTGGACCTAACCTTACTGATAAAGCAGGGCTTTTACAACCCGGAGCAACTGTTCCAGAACAAAGAACCATGGCAGTCACTGCAGATGCGAAGGTTATAGCTAATGCAGCTGCGCAGACGCCCACTAGACGCAGCAGTGCACCTGGAAAATTAGGCACTTAAAATTAATACTAGTTTGGCGCCTTGCAATATGAATGTTTTGTACCGGTAAGGCTGCGCTGAGTAACGCTACTAGAAATAATTAAGGCAAAATGGATCACGAGTACGTATTGCACTGAATGGTATTAAAGCGGTATTTCATAGGCCTCACCCTCAAAAAGAAACAGATAGGGGAGCAGTACAATCGGTTAAGAAGTTTTTAGTAAATGCGGGAATTAAGCCATGTTAATGTATAAAGGTTATATTGGATTTGTTGAATTTGATGATGAGGCTGATATCATTCACGGAGAAGTCATCACCACACGTGATGTCATTACCTTTCAAGGAAAAACTGTAACAGAAATCAAAAAAGCATTTAGAGAATCAATCGAT
>CAIQCE010000310.1 GCA_903870185.1 uncultured Gammaproteobacteria bacterium | reverse complement strand
TAAACTATTCTTTTGTTGCTGACGAAGACGGTAAATTCAGGCCGAGCGAATTGATTGATTTGTTACAATCCGGAGAAAAATCTAGTATTATGGCCGCTGGGAATGATATATACGACAATATAATCAAAGGCAAGCTGAGGACTCTGTTTGGGGTGCCTCATTTTTACATCGATTTTTGGATATCTGGCTACGAAGGAGCCGATAAATGCGTTATGACCCATATTATATTCAAAGCAACGGAGAACGCTGCTCCGCAAACTGACGGCCCAGCCTTCAAAAGTTACGATATGATCGCCGAAAAATCTATCGATATCCGAAAATTAAGTAGAAATGGATTTCGACTCCGTTATGAGCCCCAACTGGGCTGGATCCTAGGTGATGAGAAGCTTTCAATGTACGCCCTAGATTATGGTCAACTGATGGAGCGCCTTAAGACAGCGTGGGGCTTAGCATTTGACGAATGCCCAGGCAAAAAGTCAGAATTCTAAAGTGCTGATCCAATCTTTGGAGCAAGAGCAATGCCAAAAAATTTCGTCAATAAGGTGGACTGGAAGCGCTTCTGCCAATCAGTTCCAAACGCTAGGTGGAACGAAACAACCACTAAAAAATTAAACCGTTTTCACGCACGCTATCAAATCGCCTCGCGCTTTGAGAGCATCTCTGCGGCGCACTATTCAGAGAAAGCTTTGCGGGGCTATGCGAGTGGCATTAAATTGATATTGGCGTTTTCTGCGGCAGAGCGCCTCGGCGAGGCCCTTGGTCAAACTGTGTATACCTGGAATATAAATGATCGTCCACTAGCTGACCGTTTACGAACGATGCTTCCCAGTAGCAGGGAAGTTGCAGATGCACATTTCGATAGACCCCAAATGAGCGCTAAGGTTGTCGCATTTACGCAGTCCGAAGATCCCAATGTGACGATTGCGGCACGCGCATTACGCATCATGATGGCGCATGGCTCCTTCACTCCAACTGGCATCGATGCCCTTACCGCAAAAGGTGCGAACACACTGCTGAAATTATCAAATTTGCTGCTGGATGAATGTGCCAATCGCTTTAATGGATGGCTCAATCTACATTCCGTACGTCCATGAACATGAAACGGCCTAAATAGGGAAACCAATATGGGTGGAATATATTTTGTAGTATGGACATCAAATGGTATTTTTGCCCTAATAATTCCAGCGATATCCGTTTTATTTTTCGAATTTGTATATAGAGCAATTTTTCTTAAAAAACTTGATTTTTATGGATATTTGATATTTCCAACAAGTTTATTCGGGGGAATTTCTTTGATTATTTTTGAGAAATTTATCAATGCTCCTTTCGGAACATTATTTTTTATTCCGGCACAATATTATGCGATGATATATCCAGCTTTAGCGTCTTGGCGTTGCTTATATTTGTGGTTTTTGAAGCGGCGGTCTGTAGAGCGAAATAAATGACTGCGGGGTCTGTACAAAGATGGTTATAAATTGACAGTCGCCGCTTCAGGACTTGAGAAGTGGCTCGATTTGTTTGAACAGCCGATTGGCTTTTCTTAAGTGGTTTTCCGCCTAGGTTATGCTGCCGCCGCTACCGGCGC
>CAIQCE010000309.1 GCA_903870185.1 uncultured Gammaproteobacteria bacterium | reverse complement strand
GCCGAAATCCTGACGCTTGGTGGGAATCCCTGTTGCAAAAAATTAATTCAACCCCTTATGATGCGGCAATTTTTATAGGCTATAGAAAAGAGTTTCAGCAATTAAAACATAAAGATCAAAATATTCTTTACTTAATTGATGATGCGGATATGCCTGATAATGCCGCTGACGTCTTTGGTCGGATTTTTATTTCAGACCTTGGTTATCAAGCGAAGTTGCAGAACCAGCTTCCCAAGGATCAGTATGGAGGAGTCGTTCCGTTTGGATTTTATCCAGGCATCCATAAGCCATTTTCAGAATTTAAAAGGGAAAAGAAAGGTGTTTGTTTTATTGGCAATCGTGATTCTAAGCGAGATCATTTCATTGAATGTTTATTAAAACAGCAATTTCAATCTCTTATTGTTGGCAATTATTTTATGAAGAGCCCGCTATTTTGGAGGCATCCATTTTCATTTCGAAGAGGAGTCTCTAATGATGAAATGGGTCGATTATATGCAGAACACCAGGTCTCATTGAATATTCATGCCAATGTGGTGAGAGAGGGGACTAACATGCGAACATTTGAGTGTTCGGGTTATGAAATTCCTCAAGTGGTGGAATATCTTCCTGGTATTGAAAATTATTTTGAACCTGAAACAGAGATGCTGTTTTATCAATCAGAAGCAGAAATGGTTCATCAAATTGAGCGATTACTTAAAGATAAAACCAATGCTGATTTAATGGCAAAGAAAGCCCGTCAAAGAGCTTTTGCAGAGCATACTTATTATCATCGGATGGAAGCAATTCTTGAGCATTTAATATCGAAGAAAGATATTAGGCAGACCCTAAGTAGTTTGATCTAATAAAGTGATCTTAAGGCCAGAAATAGGATTTTCAATGCCTGAAATAATAGCATCAGCAACAGATTCAGCAGGAATTTCGGAAGCATTATGAGTTGAATGGAAGGCGATTGAATTATTGGCCTCAGTTAATTTTAATTTCGGAAAAACTCTTTGACTAAAGAGAGAAACAGTCGGGATTCCAGCGGCATTGGCCAGATGAAATAGACCTCCATCCACACATGCCAGTAATTTCACCTGCTTTAAAAGGAGGAATGTTTGATAGAGTGAAATTTTACCCACCTGATCGATGATTTTTATTCTATCGCTGAGTTTCAGATTTTTGAGTTTCTCTGCATCGGTTAATCCATTGTCAGATCCAATAAGAATCAATGTGAATTCTAACCGGGATTCATCCAATAATTTGACCGCTTGTTCCCAGTGGTTATAAACTTTCCAATCAACTTTTCCACCTAATGCGATCGCAATAGGATTTTTTAAATGCTTATCTAAAGGAAACTCATTGGTGGATTCGGGAGGGGAAATAATATAAGGCGACGCCATTTTTTGAATTTCATCTTTCTTTAAATTTAAACCTAATAGGTTTCCGATGGAATAAAAACTATATAGAGTTTCATTGTGGAAAACGGCTAAATATCCGTCAGTAGTGGCAAAAGGGGTGTCTCGAAAATACTTTAATTTATGTTTAAAGAGTTTTCGTGTAAATGAGAGCGTAAGAATTAAATCATAGTGCTCATTGTTTAACTCATCTGGGTTGGAAATAAATTTTGTAATTACATCGTCGTGAGTGAAAAAACCTCTAAAATGTTCATCGGAAAACAAATGAATTTCATGCCCAGAACCTTTGAACAAAGCTCTGCCACTCACATACATCAAAAAATCACCAATGGGCCTATTATTCAATATCCACAGTATTTTTTTATCACGAGGCTCAATTTTTTTTCTGACTAATTTAAATTGGTTATAGATCAATAATAATAAATCTTTTTTTAACCGATACTTAAAATGGGAAAATAGGGTTCTATCGTCTTTCGATGTTTCAGATGAAATGAAAATTAAATTATCAATAGACGTTGTGTAGACGGGCGCAATGTATTGTTGAAATAATTTTTTTAGATTCATTTTTTGTCTAAACTATTAGTTTTAATTAGAGCTAAACAACTTTTAAGCACATCTTCAGTTTTAAGTAAGTCCATATGATTTTCCCCCGCTTGGGCTGAGCTCATCATTTGCTCATAGGGCATCGGGACTCGAATATAATCCGCTTTAGAGCCGAAGGGTGCATAAACCTCGGGTCGACTAGGCCCAAAGATTCCTAGTGTGGAAGTGCCCACTGCAGCCGCTAGATGCATCAGACCTGAATCATTTCCGACGAATAAATCGGCTTGTTCCATGCAGGCTGCTAGAGTTAATAGATTGATGTTTCCGCTGATATCAATTCTTTGGTTTTCAGGCAGTGCTTGTAATAATTCTAATAAAGCAGGTCTTTGCTTAGGGTCTCCGAGGAAACCAATCGCGGCATTGGGTAGTGGTCCATTCTCAGCCGTTAAAGCTTTGGCTAGTTCTAAAAAGCTTTGAGCAGGCCAACATTTTTTATCCCAGCTGGCCATGGGGGATAGTAATAAAATAGGACGGTTTTGAGGCAATAAATTTTTTGCTTCTGCTCGATGTTTTTCAGCCAGATAAATTTTACAAGGTGTTGGAGTTTCTAGCCCTAAAAGAGTGGCGATTTGCTGGACTCGAGATTGAGTGATATTTTGAGTCGATTTCCAAACTTTGTGGTGTTTGGAACACATCAAATATCCGATCCCCGTGCCTCGAATATCGAGTATATAATCCCAGTGCTTTCGGCAGAGAGCCCACCATAATTTTAGAGTATGAAGTCCATATTTTTGCTTTCGAATCACATAAAGTTGTTCTAAATTCGGAACGGCTTCGAAAATGGGTGCCGCAATATGTCCACAGGCAATGGTAATTTTAGCATCAGGGTATTGTGATCGAAGCCATTCAAAAGCGGTGGTGGAAATGATGGCATCTCCCAAGTAAGTAGAGGTGATAAATAAAATACATTGAGGTTTAGGATTCATGAGACAGTAAGTTTTCCAGGGTATTATTAAGTTTGGTTGAGACAGCTTCCATTGAATATTGAGAATTGACCACTTCAAAGGCATGATTAACTAACCGGTTTCGAAGTTCTGAATTTTCGATTAAAACTTTTATTTTTGCAGCCATCATTTCCGCATCATCTATCGATGAAAATAGTAGAGTATCACCATTCTTTCCAATCTCAAGAGGGCCTTCTGTTCGGGTGGAAACAACGGGGACTTTGTGGGCGAATGCCTCTATCAAGACCATTCCAAATGGCTCATGTCGGGAGGGTAGGCAAAAGAGTTCAATTTGAGAGAAAAATTCAGATTGAGCCATCCATCCGGGAAAGTCGATTGCATCATTCAAGTTTCGATCAGCCACCATTTTCTTTAAAAAATTTTCTTCCTCACCCTGGCCTGCGATAACAGCTCGAACACTGAATCCTTCATTTCTTAAACATTCGATTGCACCGATAAAAACTTCAAATCCCTTTTTCTTGACCATTCGCCCTAGCACGCCAATCACGATAGGATCTTTTAAGTTCGAAGACCTTGGTGTAAGGCTCGGAATCCTCACCATATTTGGAATAATCGATACCGATTTTAAATTGGGATTTTGTATCAGGATTTTATTTTGAAGATCTTGGGTGATGGTGATTAAGTGATTAAATTTCAGAGCTTTCTTGAAAGAATAATTGTGGATCACAGGAATCGTTTTCCTCATCAATAAAGGGTCTCGGATCATGCCCAAGGGTCGATTGCCGTGTGTGAGTATGAGGGAGGGGCTGAGAGTATTTAAAAGTTTATTTAATTGATAACGAGCGATGGGATCCCAGCTTCCGTAATTCTTCAAAGTATGAATAGAGGCATTTAATTTTTCTAAGGGCCCTCTGATTTTAGCTTCAGGATGAATAATAGAATGGACTTCATGGCCCTGCATCAGCAAGCATTCTGTGTAACCTGCGAAGGAGTTTTCAATACCACCGCGGCCTTCACCCAGCATGATGTTGACAATTTTCACTTTAGAAGCCAAACATATGATCAAAACCAAAAGCATTTTGATCATTGATCAACCCGTGATAACCAAAGAGTCGGCAGGTGGCGTCACGAATAATGACGTAGCCATTTTGTCCTGCGGCTTTTAGATCTTCTGGTTTGAAAGTGTCTTCTACGATCCAAAAATGTGAACCACTACAAGGAATTTTTAATTCGATCTCTGTGATCACTTGCCCCATCGCATTATGGAGAATTAATTGTGTGGAAGAAAAGGGATGCCAAGCGGTTGAAGCCGGGTAGATTAAGTGGCAAAGGGTTTTAGTATTCTGCATGCCTAAGCACAAAAATAAACGAGTCGTGAGTCCTGGTGGATGGCCTGTATAGGATTGAGGCTCTTGTTTATAAGTCATCACCGTATTGAAAATATGAGCTCCAAAGCTGGTTTCAGCAGCTTGTCCTGAATCTTTATGGTGATAACGAAATAATCCGTGGAGCCATCCATCGGCATATCCGCCTTGGCTGAAATCATAGATCAATTCTACGTGACCAGACTCTACGCTTTGAGAATTTAATAGTTCTTCGATTTCAATTGCGATGGATTGATTGCGCTGCAATTTGCCTAAAGGATGTCGAAGTTGCTCTTCACCATTTTTGTCATAGATCACAAGGGCAACTGGTAATTCAGTTTGTCCAGTGGACATGGGATTGGGTTGAACGATCGTCTTCCAGCGATCTCGTGGTAGTATCGGTGCTGGCAAGATAAAACCTTTTCCGAATAAGGGCCCAAGATTTTGTAGTGCTGGATCATTTTTGAGATCTGTGCGCTCTACATTTGCATGAGCGATTCGTTGTTTTCGTTCACCACGAGTAATTTCATAACGAGGTCTCACAAAATATTTTCCCGCAAAAATTTCGAGTTGCTGAGGCCATTTGGCTTCGGGTAATAAGGTTCGAGTATCGAGTGCGATAGTGGCAAAGGGAGGAATGCTATGGGGATACCAAACCACTTGATCGGAACCCATCAGTGTCAATCCAATCCCATTAGCAGGGATAGGACAGGGGTGACTATTTTGAACCCAGAGTATGACTTTTTCATCTGATTCGGGGGCTGGAAGCCCGGCATAAAAATCAGCTGGCCAAGAGTTCGCATCATGGGTGCAGCTTAAAATTTCAGCACCGTTATAGATATCTAAGGCATATTTAACAATTTCATGGCCTGCAGCACCGATCACATGCATGAAGAGTTGCCCTACAAAATCAGGTAAATTAAAACGTTCTCGAATAAGCCGACTGTCGATCACAATGGTTTGATTGGGAGAAGCATAATCTTCTGACCAAGTTTGTATCGATTTCCCTTGTTCATTCCAAAGATCGAACCAGATTTTAATTGGCTTACCGCCGTTGTAGCTGGACCAGTAATTCGCGGTGACAATTCGAGTATGTAAACCTGCTTGATCTCGAAAAAAAGCAAAATTAGTTGCAAAGTTCAATGGCGAGCAATAATTGCGAGGGACTGAAAGCATCTCATCAGGAATTCTGAAGCTATCAAAACTAATCACCTCAGTCTCTGCCGGAATAAGATGGCGAATGGTGCTCAATAAGCGATCCGCATCAAAGGCCGCAATCCATAATATATCGACAGAGCTGTTAGTAAGCTCTGTGATGGGCTTGGCATTTTGACCTAGAATTGTCTTTCCGATTTCTTCGAATTTCTGTACAAAATTGTGGGTGATAGGAAGTTTAGAGCAATCATAAATTTCAGCAAAACTGTTGATGAAATTATTAGGATCAAAAATAGCGACCGATTTTGCCGATTGCAGCTTGGCCAGGATTTCATGAATCTTAGGGAGGGCGAGGGGGTGGCCGATAGCCTTGAAAAAAGTAGCTCCTCCTTTGGAATTGTCGAAGGTTTCAATCTTCAAAGCATTGGGTTGAGATCTTGGCATAATCCTCTCAAAATCGGGTTATTTTGGGACACATTCAAGCATTATCGAGGGGGGTGTGTCAATTATGAGGGTGAATGTAGGGTGGGCAAAGCGTTAGCATGCCCACCAATCAACATACTCTTGTATTCACATATAAAAGAACGGGTTTGTCGGGCTCACCCTGCGTTGAGTTCATCAGGTAATTTAGCCAAATACCAATGCAGGGGCTTAGCGCCGACCTACACAATTCGATGGCCATGATTATCTACAAGCCCCTCTCAAGCGAGCGCTATATTGATTTGATTTGCGAGATAGGCTTTGCTACCCTTCAATACCTCATAATTCTGGCAAAGAGACGAAAAGTTTATGAATAAAAATCGACGAATCGCAGTGATTGGACTGGGTTATGTAGGGCTTCCGCTCGCAGCCGCATTTGGAAAGAATCAGGCTGTATTGGCATTTGATAAAAATTCAAAGCGAATTACAGAATTATTGGCTGGGCATGATCGTACTGGTGAATTAGGGGCTGATGAGCTTAAAAAGACAGATTTAGAATTGACCTATAATCCAGCCGATTTGGCGAAAGCTGATTTTTATATCGTTGCTGTTCCGACACCTATTGATGAGCTTAAACAACCGGATTTAAGTTTATTATCCGATGCTTCGAAAATAGTTGGGGAAGTTCTAAAGCTGGGTGATATCGTCGTATATGAATCTACGGTTTATCCAGGGGTAACTGAGGAGCATTGTCTTCCTATATTAGAGGCTGTTTCGGGCCTTAAGGGTGGAAAGGATTTTGCAGTAGGGTACTCACCAGAGCGTATTAATCCGGGTGATAAAAAACATCGACTGGAATCCATCACCAAGGTGGTATCTGCCCAAGATCCAGAGACTTTAAAAATTGTTTCAGCCGTTTATAGCAGTATTATCCAAGCAGGTGTCTATGAAGCCCCCGATATTCGAACTGCAGAGGCGGCAAAAGTCATCGAGAATACTCAGCGAGATCTTAACATCGCCTTGATGAATGAATTGGCGATTATTTTCGGTCGAATGGGGATTGATACGGAGGCTGTTATTCAGGCTGCTAGCACCAAGTGGAATTTTTTGCCCTTTAGGCCAGGGCTAGTGGGCGGGCACTGTATTGGAGTGGATCCTTATTATTTAACCCATCGAGCACAAGAATTTGGATATCATCCAAAGGTGATTTTAGCAGGACGTGAGATTAATGATCAGATGGGCCACCATATTGCTGAGCAAACGCTAAAACATTTGAAAGCCAATAATTGTCCGCATAACAGCTCCACTGTTGCGATTTTGGGGTTGACGTTCAAAGAGAATTGTTCCGATCTTAGAAACACCCGAGTCATCGATATCATTTCAGAGCTAGAATCTGAGGGTGTTGAAGTTTTGGTACATTCTCCTTTTGCTGATCCTGAAGTTGCTTTGGAGCTTTATGGTATTCAATTATCGACTTGGGAAGAAATTGAGAATCTCGATGCGATGGTAGTTGCGGTGGCAGATGAGCCTTATAAAAAATTAGATCCTGAAGCATTAAAGGCAAAATTCAAAGGAAGGCCGATTATTCTCGATGTAAAATCCATTTTAGATCGTGCGCTATTTGAAGAGGCGGGGTTTGATATTTGGAGGTTGTGATTATTCACGTCGTTGTTAATGAAATGGACTCATCCACTTCTAAGATATACGGCGTCAAATTAATGCGCCAAAATGATGCTGTTATAGCATAACATTTAACAACTGAAGGG
>CAIQCE010000308.1 GCA_903870185.1 uncultured Gammaproteobacteria bacterium | reverse complement strand
TTCCCACCAAGCGTCAGGATTTCGGCGAAACTTCCAATAATCGCTCACTTCACTGGGACGAGTTTCAATCCATTCAACTTGATTAGGAAATAAATCACACAAGGACTGAAAAAAATAGCGCCCTAATCCACCCTTCCATGGTTTGGCAATCAATAAAATTTTCATTGATAAAAACCTCAAATAAGCGCTTAAAACGAATCCAAAATCTTCATCACCTCTGATGCAGCTAATTTTGCCAGATTGTCCACTTCTAAAGTTCTCGCTTTACCCCCCCAAGGCCTACTAAGCTCTGGAGTAGATTCTCCCATGCAGAATAAAGTCAAAGAAGGAGTGCCTGTGCTTGCCGCAATATGCATAGATCCCGTATCGCTGCCTAAAATAAAAAGTGCATGGCGAGCTAATTCTGTTAATTCAGCAAAACTAGTTTGATTCATTAAATTAATGGGCTTGGCATTTTGAACTACAGACATAATGCCGTCTATAATTTCTTGATCAGCAGTAGTTCCAATTAATAATGATTGAATGCCTCGCCGATTTAAAGATTCGATGATTTCAGCATACCCTTCGGCAGTCCAACGTTTTTTCGGGCGATGTTTAGCACAACCGGCGATAATCAATACATAAGGAGACTCGGGCTTAATTTTTGAAATATCAGCTTTTAGCCAATCGATATTAGGTGTTGGAAATTCATTTATTCCAGAGGCCTTTAACTGCAATGCCATTCGCTCAACAATATGCTTTTTAGGCTCATCAACAAAATAACCGGAACAGCTTTTAATCTTTCCACTCCAATACAATCCTGGCTGATTCACTAAACGATAATACCAATGAGTACGATTACTTCTTTGGATATCATAAATATGAGTGAATTGAGCTTTTCGAATTTTCCATAGAACTTTGAGAGTATTGAGCTTATAAAATGGCAGACGGTTATCCACCCAGACCTCATCGAAGAGTTTTGATTGTTCCGCTAGGGGGACATAGAGGCTACCTGTTAGAAAAACGATATGTGCATTAGGGTGGTGCTGACGAATCGCTTTAAACACGCCTGTCGATAAAATCCAGTCGCCTAGTGCCCCATGTTTGATGATTAGGATTTTTTCTGGCATAGATGACTCTTAATGATTCGTAGGTTGGTGCCAAGCGAAGCGCGGCCCAACAATTCTTTATCCCTTACTTCACCACCGTCAAATGTGGTTTCGCTTTTGGTTTTTCTCGTTTAAATCGAGAAGGGCCTGGGCCTGGTGATCGAGGAGGTGTCGGTGAAGGATCATTATCAATATCCGATTCATTAAAGACCATCCCTCGGCCATTTTCATGAGCATAAATTGCAGAAATTGAATTAACAGGGGCGATAATATGCTCTTGTTTTCCTGAGAAGCGTGCGCTGAATTCTACAATATCATTGCCTATAATCAGCCCTGCTACGGCTTCCGCTGCAATATTCAGAATGATCTTTCCATCCTCGACAAATCGTTGAGGAACTTCTACACCTTCCACATAGGCGTCGACTAAAATATAAGGGGTTAAACCATTATCAGACAGCCATTCATAGATGGCTCTTAGAAGATAGGGACGACTAGAAGTCATCAGGCCTCGCGTAGCTCACGCTCAGCTTCACTCAAGCTTGCTTGAAATGAATCTCGCGCAAACACTTTATCAGCGTACTTAAGAATAGGCTTGGCCTTCACAGGCAATGAAATACCTAAGCTTGGCAAACGCCAAAGCAAAGGAGCGATCCAGCAATCGACTAAAGAAAAATCGTCACTCAAGAAATAAGGCATTTCTGCAAATACAGGCGCTAGAGCGACCAATCCAGCCACTAATTCTTTTCGAGCCACTTCAGCCTCATCACTATCCATATCGGCTTCGATTTGTTTCATCAAGCTATACCAGTCACGCTCGATTCTATACATCATCAATCGGCTTTTCGCACGGGCCACTGGGTAAACAGGCAATAAAGGAGGATGAGGGAAACGTTCGTCTAAATATTCCATAATCACAGCGGCTTGATACAAGACTAAATCTCGGTCAACCAAAGTAGGAAGTGTATTATAAGGATTAAGATCAATTAAATCTTCGGAGGGGTGATTGATATCGACATTCAGTACATCAACGCTGACACCTTTTTCTGCTAAAACGATTCGAACCTGATGACTGTAGATATCCAAAGCACCCGAATACAGAGTCATTACGGAACGTCTTAACATTTAAATCTCCTTAATGTAGTCCTCACACCCATAATGGCTGGGGGACTAGGATTCGAACCTAGGTTGGCGGAGTCAGAGTCCGCAGTCCTGCCGCTAGACGATCCCCCAACAAATCCAACAGTAAAACTATCGTTTTGAGAACTGTGGTGCACGACGAGCTTTATGCAGACCCACTTTCTTACGTTCTACAGCACGAGGATCTCGAGTCACGAAGCCTGCTTGACGCAAGATACGGTGCCAAGCACCACCGACTTCACCACCTTCAGCCACTTCATGCTTAATTAAAGCACGAGTAATAGCATGACGAATTGCACCTGCTTGACCACTGATTCCACCACCTTTAACGGTGACATAAAGATCAAAGCTATCTAAAACATCAACGGCAATCAGAGGTTGGCGAACCACCATACGAGCTGTTTCACGACCAAAATAAGTTTCTAAAGATTTTCCATTAACGCTGATCGCGCCTTTGCCTGATCTTAAAAAAACCCTAGCCGTCGAAGTCTTTCGTCGACCTGTTGAAAGCTGTTGTTTTAACTGTGCCATATCTAAACCTCTATGCTTCTGTAATATCTAATGGGGTAGGATTCTGTGCTTGATGGGGATGTTCTGCACCCGCATATACTTTCAATTTAGAAAGCATTTTACGTCCCAAAGGACCACGAGGCATCATACCCTTCACCGCCAATTCAAGAATCTTCTCAGGGGCTTCCGCCTGAAGCTCATCAAAAGTTCTCATCTTGATTCCGCCCATATAACCTGTGTGGCGATAATAAGGCTTTTCTGCCTTATTGCCAGTAACTTTTATCCCAGCGACATTGATCACTATCATATAATCTCCTGCATCCGCATGAGGCGTATATTCAGCCTTATGCTTGCCTCGAAGATAAGAGGCGATCACGCTCGCTAACCGACCCAAGGTTTTGCCTTGAGCATCCACTGTGTGCCACTGTGGGTTCACAGTCGCTTCATTTGCCATGTATGTAGCCATAGAAAACAGACTCTCTAAAAATGATAGGTGAAAAGGGAGTGAATCTTACAGCAGCTCTAAAGAATAGACAAGTATCCTTATCAATCTTTTTTGAGTTTTTAGCCCTGCCCTTTTTGACCCCAAATCAACCTAAAAGGGCAGATTAGAGGCAATTCGGCTAAAAAATGTGAAAAAAACCTTAAAAAACCCTTATTTTCTGAAGAAATCTTAAGAAAAAATGTGAATTTTTCTCAATTTATGCTATTTTTATTGGGTTATTTCGGTTTCAAGTTTGTCTTAACAAGGAGCCGTTTTTTCAATACTAACAACCGTAAGAGGGATTATTACAATGGCAAGCAAGAAAGCACCTGCTAAAAAAGCTAAAAAAACTGTAGTGGCTAAAAAGAAGCCTGTTGCTAAAAAAGTAGCAGCTCCTAAGAAAAAGGTCAAAGCAGTTGCTAAACAACCTGTTGCTAAACGCATCAGCGTTGCTAGCAAAGCAATGAACAAATCACAAATCATGACCTATATTGCCGAGCATGCTGATGTTTCCAAAAAACAGGTTTCATCTGTTTTTGATGAGCTCAGCCATTTAGTTGAATGCCATCTTAAAAAAGGTGGGGCTGGTGAATTTACTCTACCTGGTCTAATGAAATGTAAAGTCGTTCGAAAACCTGCTACTAAAGCTCGAAAAGGTGTTAATCCATTCACAGGTGAACCAACCACTTTCAAAGCAAAACCTGCTAGAAATGTTGTTAAAGTTCGTCCATTGAAGAAGCTTAAAGAAATGGTTTAATCCCTAACAAGGGATTTTACAAAGAAGCCGATTCTAGCAATAGAATCGGCTTTTTTATTGCCTATAAAATGTAGGGCGGGCAAAGCGTTAGCGTGCCCACCAATCAATATAATTACGTATTAAATCCTTTCTTAATTTCATTCGATAACTGATCGATTTCGGCACGAGTACGGCGCAACCGCTTACGCTTCTCTACTTCTGCATCTGTCGCAGTAAACCCCTGAAGATCAAACTCATGATCCCCCGCCATCACCCAGGCCGCCCACTGCATCCGTCGATGGCCCTCAACGATTGAAACACCCTGCCAACCCCGCTGAATCGCAATGTAAATCATCTCAGCAGAGGTATCTACACACTGCTTCACGATGGTTCCAAAACCTCCACTGCCTGTCTCATCATCTACATCCTCACCGTTTGCAGAAGAGCGAGTTCCCAAGCCTCTTAGAAAAAGAGGATCCTCGATAGTCTCTGCTAGGAATGAAGCACCGGGTGAAACAGTCATCGCATTCCCATAATCAAAAATAGTCCAGCCCGACTGAGCCTTTATAAAGTTGGGATGTGAATTCATTTCCCCAGGACCCGTATTAACGATCTGCAAATAAGGGCATTGCTCTAAGAGATATAAAATATCCTCATGAGTCATCGGCAGCGCTAAAAGGTGCTCGATCTTAATACCCAATTTACTCGCCTGAGCCTGAATTTCAGATAGAGAGGTTTCCGCTTGAGGGCTTTCCTCAGCAGGCTGCACAATAGAAAGCTCAGGTGAAGTGTCTGATTGTTCTGCCTCTTGAGGAATAACTTCCTCAGATGCAATATCTTGATCTTGATTAGAGTCTGTCATAATACGTCCATGGCTTAAAATTCCTCTGTTATTCTAACTTGAAACTCACACAATAGGTAGTTTGGTGATGCCGGAACCATCTAAAATGTAGGTTGGTGCCAAGCGTAGCGCGGCCCAATAAATCAACATATTCACTCAGCATTAAAAGAGCGGGGTTGTTGGGCCGCGCATGCTATGCATGCTTGGCACCAACCTACGCAATTTAATTGCCCCCTACTCATGCCACCGATAAACCTGCGCAACCTCCGGCCGACACTGCTGACACCGAGTCCCACAACCTGCGGGAGGTGGCAAAGGAATCAACTTCCCCTTCCGCACCCAATGCTCCAAAAGCAAACGAGTACTCTCCTCATCCAAATGCAAATGAGCCGCAATTTCCTTTAGGTTGGCGGTTTTTTTCTCCCTCATAAACATCTTGGCTGCTAACAACATATTTCAAACTCCATCAATCGGATGAACGAGTTGCGTAGTTTTTCAAAAATAAAATTACACCTGAAAGCACAAGCGTCATTAACAAAATCCAAAGAGTGGAAGAATAAGGATGCACAAAAAACCTCAAGGCTTGATAGACCATCACCGATAAAGCATAAGCCAGCCCAGTGCTCCAACACATGGAAAAAGCTGCCCACCCGTTACCCACCTCTTTACGCATCGCCGCTACCGTTGAGACACAAGGGAAATACAATAAGACTAATAATAAATAAGCAAAAGCTCCGACTCTGCCATCGAATTTTCCAACCATCAATCCATAAACTGTATGATCAACTCCTTGAGAATCTGCAGCGGCTTGAATGGGATTTCTAAGGCTCGATCCCAAAGAACGAAAATTCTGAGGAATCGAATAAAAGGCTTCTGAAAAATCCTTCCGCCAGTCTAATTTCGGCCTCATTTTCTCACCCAAATCATCCATCTGACTATACAAAGTATTCAAGGTTCCTATCACCACTTCTTTCGCCAATACACCTGTGATGAGTCCTACAGTCGCGGGCCAATTATCATCTCGAAGTCCCATCGGCTTGAAAAGGGGAGTGAGAGATTGGCCCAATTTAGCAAGATAAGTAGGATGAGTGGAATCACGTTCAACCCACTTCCCTTCAACCGTAATTGAATTCAAAAGACCAATGAGAATACAAACGGGAATAATGACTTGCGTCGCTCTTGTCAGAAAACTATTGAGACGATGCCAAGCATGTTTACAAATTGAACTGAATTTAGGCCAATGATAAGAAGGCAATTCCATAATCAATGTTGCAGGCTCGCCACTCAACACCGTTTTACGTAAAACCAATCCCGTCAATATAGCAACCACAATGCCGATCAAATATAAAAAGAAAATAATATTCTGACCGCCATTGTGAAAGAAAGCACTCGCGAAAACAGCAAAAATAGCGAGCCTGGCACCACACGACATAAAAGGCATCATCATTACTGTCAACACACGATCTCGAGCTGAACCTAAAGTTCGAGCCGCCATGACAGCGGGAACATTACAACCAAAACCAATAATCATCGGCACAAAAGCTCGCCCCGGAAGCCCCACTGTTTGCATTAAGCGATCCATAACAAAAGCGGCTCGTGCCATATAACCCGAGTCCTCTAAAAAAGCGAGAAACAAAAACATCGAACCAATGACTGGAATAAAACTGACAACGGTGTTAATGCCTCGCCCCACACCTTCCGATGCTAAAGCGACAAACCAATCCGAAAAATGCCAATGCGCTAACACATGGCCCAAACCTTTCACAAAAATGGCTTCACTGCCTAAATCAAAAAAATCCTGGAAAATCCCACCCATTTTAATGGAAAAGAAAAACATGCTGTACATGACTAAAAGAAAAATCGGAATACCTAATATACGATTAAGAATAATTTTATCGATATGTTGGGTCATCGATCGACGCTTTTCAGATCTTTGAGTCACTACCTGTTCTAATACCTGATTGATGAAAGTATAGCGAGCATCTGCGATTAAAATATCACTTTCTTCATCCATATTTTTTTCAATCAAATCCATCTGTTGCTGAGCCAATGCTTTAATAGAGTCAGAAACTTTTTCTGAAACTAAAACATCGTTTTCAAGCAAACGCAGCGCCAGCCACTCGCTTGGCTGATAACCCGAAGTTTCTAATTCAATTTTCAAAAGTTCCACGGCCTGATGCAAAGATTCTTTCATCGGCATACTCCAGTGAGTTGGAGTTGGATATTTTAACTGATTAATAATCGATTCTTTAAGATTAGAAAGCCCAAGGCCTTTGGTCACGACCAGAGGTACTACGGGACATCGAAGGATTTCACTGAGTAAATTTAAATTGAGCTCGAGTCCTCGACGATGCGCTACATCCATCATATTGACGGCAATAATCATCGGCTTTTGCATTTCTAAAATTTGCAAACTGAGATAAAGATGCCGAATCAAATTGCTCGCATCCACCACATTCACAATTAATTCGGCCTCTTGGCTCAACAAATACTCAGAAGCAATTTGTTCATCAACAGCCGATTCCAGTGAAGGCACATTTAAGCTATAAGTGCCCGGTAGATCAACCACCGTCACTTCAAATCCATCTTCCTTAAATACACCTTGTTTTCGCTCAACCGTCACACCTGGCCAATTACCAATACGTTGCCGGCTGCCTGTTAAAGCATTAAACAAAGCTGTTTTCCCACAATTGGGATTACCGGCTAAGACAATGGTTGCTTTTTTCATCTCACCTAATCCATCCGTTCGATCTTAAGGAGTCTGGCCTCATCAGATCTTAAACTTAATTGAAAGTTTCTTACCTCAATTTGTATAGGATCCCCAAGAGGCGCCTTTCGAATCACTTTGATTGTAGTGTTGGGTGTCAATCCCATCGCCAATAACCGTTGACGATAAGCTCTATCACCGGATTCAAACCCAAGAATTTTGGCAGTGTCGCCAGGCTTTAGTTCAGCCATTGTGGTCATATGCTTACCCTTTTTCCCTATTCACCCGCCAAACTATCCAATGGTGTAGGTTGGTGCCAAGCGCAGCGCGGCCCAACAATCTCATTCTTTAAACCCTAGATTATGCAAATTTTGCACAAGCCGCAAGCCAAATGAGAATGATTTTCAATTAGAAGCGGCTTTACCTACCAATAGGTCTGGATTTGAGCTCAATTCCTTCACCAACAACTCCCGTAATTCAGTCAAATATCCATGAAAAAAATGCCCAATCCCTGGCAAACGAATCAATTTCAACGGCGCAGGAGGACAAGCCGCCCATTCCCAAACGGCTTCAGGATCAATGATCTCATCCTTCTCACCCTGCACCACTAACCAAGGCGCCTCTATACCATGCAAATCTTTAAAATAGGGCTGATTCACCGGAGGTGCAATACTGACCAATTGTCCAACCGGCCATTCTTTCGCCATAGCGGCTGCAATATAAGAGCCAAAGGAAAATCCAGCCAACCAAATCCGAGCCGTAGGGAGCGCTGCCATTACCCAATTTAAAACCGCTCGCAGATCCTCAAGCTCTCCAATCGCATTTCCATAATGCCCCTCACTTTTACCCACCCCTCTAAAATTAAAGCGAACAGTTGAAAGTCCTAATGTATTAAACGCCTGCATCAAAGTTGTCACGACTTTATTATGCATGCTACCTTGATGCAAAGGATGCGGATGAGCAATCACCGCTATCAATGGTTGCGCACTCTCTATCCAAGTAGTTTTCAATTCCAACAAACCTTGCGGACCTTCAATACAAAAGCTAGAGGGCTCTTTGGGGAAAATATTCGACATCTGTAATTCTCATTTCTAAAAATGCGTATAATAAGATGAAATCATTCGCTTTGACAAACTCATCTCGTTATAATATCCAATAGGAAAGATTTTGAGACGGATATTTTTAACCATGCGCAACTTACCGATTAGCCTTTTGACGGCTGTTGCACTGTACTTCATCAGTTTGAATTCGTTCGCCTTTCATTCATTTACGGAAAATAACTCGGTTGAAATTCATATCGATAATCATAGCTCAAAAGAATATTCTCTGATTATTTACGGCAGTGGAACTCCCTACGAAGTTAACACCGATTTTAATTCCATAAGGCCCAATCAAAGCGGTTGCATCAAAATCAGCTACACCATTCCAGATACCACTAGAAAATTTCACCCCGCTAAACATACTGTGATGCTGCAATCCGAAAAAAATCATTGTAAAGTTTTGTATTCAGCCCATCCCACCAAAAAATTAATCTATCTACCTCATACTCAACTAGTAAAATCCAAACTCCACAGTCAAGAAGGCTCATGCAAAGCCTGGCAAGAAAGTAAAAATATCATTCACATTGAGTTGGTTGAGATAGCTCCATCCACCATCTCTAAGGCCAACTGATAAACCAGCTTACGTCCATGACCCGTCAACTGTACCGTCAATGCTACCGCCTGCTTCAAAGAAAGCTCTGAAAGCAAAATTCCCAGCACTCGCTGACACTCCTGTGTCTTCTCATCTAAAGGCGCAGAAGCTGCCCCTTCTACTACAACGACAAACTCTCCTTTCTGCTGCATGGCGTCCTGCATCAACCAAACACCCAATTCAGCAACCCTAGCCCGATGAATCGTTTCAAATTTCTTCGTCAACTCACGCGCGATCGTCACAATCCGATCAGGCCCCATCACTTCGATTAATAATTCAATTAAATTCACAATTCGGTGAGTGGATTCATAAAAAACCAATGTTCGAGGCTCGAGCTTTAACTTCAATAATTCTTTTCGACGAGCTTCGCCTCTCGATGGCAAGAAACCGATGAAAGAAAATTGTTCGGTCGAAAGGCCTGATGCCACTAATGCCGCAATCGCTGCACAAGCACCTGGAATCGGCAAGACTTTAATATTAGCTTCATGTGCAGCGGCGACCAAACGATAACCTGGGTCACTGATTAACGGAGTACCTGCATCTGAAATCAATGCAATATTCTTGCCGGCTTTTAAGTGTTCTAACAGTTGGTGCACTCGTTGAGATTCATTGTGTTCATGAAGTGAAAGTAAATTCGTTTTGATTTCATAATGTGACAAGAGAAATTGACTATGACGAGTATCTTCCGCTGCAATCAAATCGACCGATTTTAATATTTCTAACGCACGCAAAGTAATATCAGCTAGATTGCCAATAGGAGTAGCCACCAAATAAAGATGGCCCGATGAGGCAGAGTTCATCAGTTAATCTTTGACTCTAACAGCCAAGACATCACAATGGGTATTGTGCAAAACGTCATTCGCTGTAGAACCTAATATGCTTTTTAATCCATGACGTCCATGACTACCGACAATTATCAAATCCGCTTTGATTTTTTTCGCTTGTTCCAAAATCATATTACGAGCAATGCCGACCTTAACCAGCTGATGCTCTTTAGAAACTTTAGCGTGAGAACCCACCTTAGCTAAATGTTCTTTCGCATCTTTCAAGATATCAGCCTCAATTTCAGCCAATCCAGCTACCGCATAAGCCGCCGTTACCATTCCCGTGAGTTCCTCAACCGCATGCAACAAAGTGATTGTTGCATCTGGAGCTGCAACCGCATGAGCCTTTGCTAACAATGCTTCATCCGACTTTGCATGAAAATCAATCGCAACCAAAATATTTTTATACCCTTTCATATCATTCTCCATTGTTATGAATACAATACTTAAATTCTAGCCCTGGAGCTTCGGTTTGTCTCTATGTTTTTTGGTGATGGGTTGAACTAATTAAGGTGTAGGTTTACGCCAAGCGCAGCGCGGCCTAAGAAAACAACCTATTTTTTTCTTAGAATAAAGGAAGTGTGATTGTCGGGCCTGAAAATCACAACCCGACCACACTTATTTTAACGAGATCCCACGGACAGGCCGTGGGAGGATGGATTAACAACCAATGCCTCAGGCTGTTGGCACACTTGCACCATCGGCGCCGCCTGCTGCTGCTCTACCCGCATGAAACTCAGCCCAAGCATCCTGCTTTATCGCCATACCTGGAGCATCTTCAACATCCCTCAACGCATTCCTAATCGCTTTCCAATAACCTGATTGTTCAGGATTCGTTGGCAGATTAGTAACTTTTGTATACCAATGCTCTTCATTTTTTCTGAATAAACTTGGAATATTTAATGCTGGGTTAGACTCAGGTCTTTTTGAAACAGCATTAAAAAGTGCTTCTTGCTGCTCTAAAATATATTTAATCTGAGTATCTTTTGTAGCTTTATTAATAGCCCTTATCACTGCTTGAACACGACCCTCGTGATGATGACCCAACCGTCCAAATAATGAGACTTTAAAAAAACTCGAGTATTGGTTCAGTGATGCAGTAACCGCCGCTTTTAATTTAGACAGATAAACTGGATCAGATCCACCGCCGCCACCACCGCTCGCACCAGCTGCTGCTGCAGCTCCAGACAATCTCATTCTAACTGATTCTTCGCCGCCTTCTGAGCCTAGGCTTTCTGCACCCCTGAGTGCATGTGTTCTTCCAGATAAATGTCCAAGTGCAGCTACTGCACTTCCCCTCCCAGCTGCAGATGCATGTGCATATACATGCTGAGTTTGGCCAGCACCTACTCCTTCTGCTACCCCAAATCTAGATGCTTTTGACCTAAAAGATTCTCCCCCAGTCGCCCTCATAGCAGGAGCAGGAGCAGGAACTTGTCGCCGTGCAGATACAGATGTAGCAAATATAGGCAATTGAGATTGGGATTGAGGTTGAGTTAAAGCACTTCCTACTAATCCCAGGGCTTCTGAGATTACTGTGTTTCCTGCTGCAAAAGTTGCCGCCAGCGCTTCAGTCGGCAGAACGTCCCCCCGCCCTTCTAATGCCCAACCTTCTGGTAACGATTCCCACATTGCCATTGTCGCTGCCTCTGAGGCAGCAGCTGCTTGTGCTTGTGCTGATTGTGATGGATGTGTTCGACGACTCATAATATCATTCCTAAAAAATTAGTTGGATATTTGATAATACAGTGGTTTTATTAAGAAAATATTAAAAGCATTAGAAATTTTTTGAAAGATTTTGTTAGGCCGCGCTAACGCTTGGCACTAACCTACATTTATGCGATCTGCCGCCGCTTCACCCAGAAATAAACCGGAACACCGGTGAAATAAAGCAAGATACCGTAATACACAATTTCAGCACCCACCCCCATAATTGCCCAAAAACTATAAACAAAGGCCACTAAAGCAATCAACCCCGCTCGACAAAAATGTTTTTTATTAAATTCTTCGGGATGTCGAACTAATAATATTAGCTCAGCCAATGAGGTATAAATATAAGGCACCAAAGCCGAAAAAGTGGCGAGTAAAATAATAAACGTAAATTGATCCACTAAGGAATCATTATAACGCATCAACAACAATACACTAATCAATAAACTCGAAATGATTAATCCAAAAATGGGAGCACCATTTTTTCGCGTACGCGCAAAAACAGAAGGAAATAATCCGTCTTTTGCAGCCGCCAATGGCATTTCTCCTTGCAATAGAATCCAACCATTCAACTCACCGAATACGGCAATCAATGCGGCCACTGCTACCCATTTCCCCCACGTGGAACCAAAAATAATACTAGCTGCATCGGCATAAGGTGCCGTGGAGTGCGACAAAGTTTCCATCGGAATAATTCCCATGATCGCAAAACCACTTAAAATATAAACGGTGACCACCACTAGAGTACCCAACAAAGTCGCCTTGGGAATTAAGGATTTTGCATCTTTTACTTTCTCAGCAGGAATCGTCGCCGATTCAAAGCCAGTGAAGGACCAAAGTGCGATCGAACACGCCGCCAGTAAAGCATGAAAATTTGTTTGATGACTCACATTAAAACTCAACAGATACTCTGGCTTGATAAAAAATATCCCCACGAAAGCCATCAAAATCATCGGAATTAATTTTATAAAAGTGGTAACCAACTGCACACTAGCTGTGAGACGAATATGACCCATATTAATCAGCGTTAAAAACCAAAGTGTTCCTAATGCAACACCCAATGCCTGCAAAGAATTTTGCCCCAAGGACGGGAAAAACAAAGCGAGGTAACTGACAAATGCTACAGTGATTGCAGCATTTCCCACCCAAGTAAATAACCAATAATTATAAGCCACTTGAAAACCGGTAAACTCTCCATACGCTTCACGACAATAGGCATAAGGCCCACCCGGTTTTGTAATTCTTCGACTCAAACGTGCATAAACCAACGCTAAAAAACAAACCCCAATCGCTGTTAATAACCAACCTAATAAACCGATGCTACCGAATGCCGCCAACGAGGCCGGTAATAAATAGGCGCCCGAACCAATCATGTTCCCTGCCACCAAAGAAGTCAGAGACCATAAACCTAATTTCTTCTGAGAATCACTCATTCGCTACTCACTTAAACATGAATTGTTTTGCCGGAAAAATCCAAACGATTTCTTAACCAGACTAATAATAACAGAGCCGGAATCCCTAAGAATACGGCTATCCAATAGACCATTGGCCAACCCCATTGTTCAGCCACCCATCCGGCAGGAGGACCGACGAAAACCCGACCCACCGCAGCCAATGCTGAAAACAAAGCATACTGCGTCGCTGTGTAATGCTTATTACACAGGGCCATCAAAAATGCAACAAAGGCGACTGAACCCATTCCACTGAAAAAGTTTTCCGAAAATAAAGCGAAGGCCATCATCGCATAATTTTTTCCAAGATAGGCAAGCGCTAAAAAACTAAAATTGGTGATGGTTTGCAAGATTCCAAAATATAATAAGGATTTAAACATCCCCAATCGAAGAAACAAAAGCCCGCCGATCAAAGTGCCCGAGAAACTGGCCGCCAAACTCACCAGCTTTGCAATCGACCCCACTTCAGCCAGACTAAATCCCAATCCTTTAATTAAAAAAGGCGTCATCAAAGCCAAGCCAAAAGCATCTGTTAATTTATATATCACGATAAAAACCAACAGCAGCACAGCATAACGACGCTTTATAAATTCCAACCAAGGCTCAACCACTGCCTCTCTAAGTGAAGCAGGCTCCCTTAGGCTCACGGGTTTAGGCGCCCACAAGGTGACAAAAATCTCCACGGCCATCAAAGCTGCCATGACTAAATAACTGACAGTCCAACCCCAATATTCAGCCAATATTAACGCCAAAGCTCCTGACACTAACATCGCAATTCTATAACCCCAACCGTTTAGAGAGGCCCCTAAACCATATTGCTCAGCACTTAATAATTCGGTTCTATAAGCATCGATCCCAATATCTTGGGTCGCTGAAGATGTAGCGACTATCAAGGCTAAAAATGCCATATACAAAGGATGTTTTCCAGGATGAGTAAAGGCCATTAAAACGAGGGCTAATACTAGAAGTACCTGCATCGATAGAATCCAACCGCGACGACGCCCCAAGCCCAAAGGCGCATAACGATCTAAAAGGGGGGCCCATAGGAATTTATAAACATAGGGTTGGCCAATTAAACTCAAAGCACCGATCGTCGCTAAATCTACACCCGCTGTGGCATACCACGCCTGCAAGGTGCTGCCCGTCAAGGCTAGGGGCAAACCTGAAGCAAACCCCAATAGCAGAATCACGGCCATGCGTTTTTGAAATAAAACACTTAGACTATTGGGCATTTGGTACTCCTCAAATAAGTTCATTCTTCTTAACCCAATGAAGAATAACACATATTACAAGTTAATCACGAATGCTACCGACTCGTTCCTTTGCGTATCGTAAACTTACGATATGTAAAGGAACGAGTTATAAATTGAAAGAAACGAAGAGGGCTATCAAATCACAAGCCCTATTGTAAAACTTTATGCTTCGCGAAAAAATTAAAAAACTGATATTTCTTTAAGGCCTCAGAACTCTTCTTCGTTGAGGACCGGCGCTGCTTTTGGGAGGTCTCGATTCAGAGGCTGCAACTGACTGTATCACAAGAGTTCCAACGACCCGCGTAGGTGTTACAAAAACCTGTGTTCCAGTTGAGCCTCTGCTAGATTTGAATAGAGCCGGAGTTTTTTATCATCAGAGCCAAAACTATCCAATATCCTTCGACTCCGCTCAGAGTCTCCTAAATCAGATCGCCCAAAATAGATAACTTTACCTACCAAATAGAACTTCATAGCTGCTCTCTTAATATAACCGGCATCCAAAGCAGCAGACTTTCAACTTAACCCTAAAAAAGGTAACATAAGTCCAATAAGTTTCAATTCATTTTCGAGGATATCTTCATTGAGCATCAGCACTTTTGAACTCTTTTCAATTGGAATAGGACCTTCTAGCTCTCACACCGTAGGCCCCATGCGCGCAGCTCATCGCTTCTCTCAAGGATTAGAACCTCTTTTTTCTAAAATTGCGCGAGTAGAAACCACTTTACATGGATCTTTGGCTTTCACAGGCAAAGGACATGGCACTCATAAAGCGATCTGCATGGGTTTGGAAGGGGAATTGCCCGACTCCATCAACCCTGATTCTATTCCCACTCGATTGAATGCAATGAATCAGAATCAAACTTTAAATTTAATGGGACAAAAATCCATCTCGTTTAATCCAACAACTGATGTGATTTACGATTATAAAATTGACCTGCCCCATCATCCGAATGGCATGCAATTCAAAGCCTTTGACTCTCAGAATCAATTATTAACACATGAAATTTTTTATTCCATCGGCGGAGGTTTCATTGTCAATGAAAAAGAAATTAGCGCCCCTAAAACCAATACATCAGTCAAACTCAAATATCATTTTAAAATCGCAGAAGAATTATTCACACATTGTCGACGTGAAAATTTTCGAGTCAGTGATTTAATGTTTGAAAATGAACAAGCCTGGCGAACTCCAGAAGAAATTCGCGCAGGACTTTTAAAGATTGCGGATGTTATGGAAGGCTGTATTAACAAAGGATGCCAAACAGGAGGTACTCTGGAGGGCGGACTCAATGTGCGAAGACGGGCCTCGACTCTTTACGAAAAACTTCAAGCACTCGGAAAACCAAACCCCCAGCATCCCGATGTTATGAATTGGCTCAACGTTTATGCGATGGCGGTTAACGAAGAAAATGCAGCAGGTGGACGCGTGGTCACAGCACCCACCAATGGGGCTGCTGGCATTATTCC
>CAIQCE010000307.1 GCA_903870185.1 uncultured Gammaproteobacteria bacterium | reverse complement strand
GTCAATATAGTGCATTTTTTCAGTTCGATTACGCTTATCATAAACTTCAATTCTTCCATCCTTAAACTCTACATTTGAGCTGTCCCACTGACCTTCATTTCGAAAAACTGTCATTAATCCTATTTTTTTCTGCTGGGTAAATGAGGCTTGTATCTCCCTCAAATTACATGGTAAATATGAGTCTCCGTAGATCACCATAAAATCCTGGCCTAATAAAGGCAACGCTTTTTTTAAAGACCCTGCTGTTCCTAATAGAGCTTCTCCGTCGAATGAATAAGCAACTTCTAGATCAAATTGCTCACCTCCTTTAACAAAGTCTTCTATCTGCTCACCCAAAAAGCCCGCACAAATCACTATTTTCTCAATTCCTTGTGACTTTAGAAGGCGTAATTGATGTGCAATAAATGGCTCACCATTAATTTCGATTAGTGATTTAGGTATTTTCTCAGTAAGAGGCCTTAACCGCGTAGCTAATCCACCTGCTATTAATGCCACTGGAAATTTTTTTTCTAAGGTGCTCATGATTGGGTCACAATTTTTGAACCTTCAAAATCAAATCGAAACCGAATTTCTTCAAGCCCCGCCCCTCTCATAGCATGACGCAGCTTTGTTTTTTCTTCTGTATAGAACATCAAAAATCCACCACCACCTGCACCAATCATTTTTCCACCTAAAGCACCATTCTTACGTGCTAATTCATACCACTCATTAATTCGATCATTACTCATATTGGATGACCGCTTTTTCTTATGCTCCCAATGAATATTCATAAGATCGGCAAATTGATGCAAATCTCCACTCTCTAAAGCCACTTTACTTTGCAATCCGAGTTCTTTTACAAAATGAAGGTTTTCTATCATTTCTTGATTATTCTGTTTACTTTGGTCATTCTGCTCTTTTAATATTGAAGAAGCAGATCGAGAATAGCCTGTGAAAAATAAAAGCAAATTATCTTCTAGGTTATATAAAGTTTCAGAATCTACTTTAAGCGGCCATGCTTCAACCTGACCATTTTTTAAAAATTTAAAGCAAGTGATTCCGCCATAAGCGGCAATATATTGATCCTGCTTACCTATAGGTTCATTTAATAATTCAAGCTCAATATAGCAAGCTTGCTCTGCTAATTCTTGAGGATGAACTAAACTCTTCTTAAGTGTATGCAAGGCCTTTAATAAGGCCGTTGTAAAGCTTCCAGAAGAACCCAAACCAGTCCCTGATGGAATATCAGCCATACTCGTTAATTCAAGCCGTGGTGCATCTACACCGATATATTTAAGTGATTCACGTATAATAGGATGCTCTATCTCGTCAATATTCTTAACTCTTTCCAAACTTGAGTATTTAATAATAAGTTCTTGCACGAAAGTTTGGTGCAAAGTGATATAAACATATTTATCAATAGCGGCTGCAATCAAAAATCCTTCATGTTCATTATAATATGAAGGGAGGTCAGTGCCACCACCACCCAATGAAATTCGTAAAGGGCTACGTGTTACAATCATAATCCTGACTTCCTATAAATAGTTTCTACAATTTCTAAAGCAGCCAATGCATCTTCAAGACCAGAAGCAGGCTGTCGAGCTAAATGTATATCTTCCCAAAATTCAGCAAGCTCTACTTCCCAGGAATCATCGGCCATCGGGTATTCCCAAATAGTGGTTTCAGGTGGACCCATTTGTGGCAACATCTTATAAAAACGGAGTGTTTCGATTCCATAACTACCACCAAGACCATTAATTTCTAATTTTCCTAATTTCCCATAGAGCTCGAACGAAAATATATTTTTCCATTCTGTGCAGCTAGCATGAAGAAAAGCCACTTGATTTTGAGCCGTTTTAAACATCATAAACCCATTATCATCGACTAGCATGTCCCAAAAGTAAGTATCGGCGTAGCCATCAATTTCAGTAAAATCACCCAAAAACCATCGTGCTAAATCAATTAGATGTACTCCTTGATCAAGTAACTCCCCCCCCCCTGAAAGAACTGGATCGGCACGCCACTCTCTATCATACCCAATACGTCCTCCATGACCATAACGGGCACGAATAAACATCAAGTCACCTAAAGCACCTTCCTCAACCAAAATCTTAGCTTTTCGAAATGCACGATGATATCGATGGTTGAAACCAATTCGGACCAACACCCCACTTTTTTGAGCCGCTTCATAGACTGGCTTCAATTCATTTACATTACGGGCAGCCGGTTTTTCAACCAAAATGTGTTTTCCTGCCTTAACGGCCGCCAAACTAATTTCTGCAAGTGCTGCATGAGGAGTAGCAATTATCACAGCCTGAATATCTGAACGAGCAATTAAATCTTGCCAATTTGTTTCGACTGCACAATTTGAAATTGACTGAGCTAATAAATTGGCTTTGGATCTATCTTGATCTGAACAAGCGACCAATTCAGCTCCTTTAAGTAGCTTTGCTCTTTTTTGACCAATTAACCCACAACCTATAATCCCAACCTTAATTAAATTCACTTCCATTCTTTACCTCGATCCTCTGGTACAATTCGACGCAATGTATAAATATCGGATGAATTCAATTCTTGAAGATGTTCAGGCAATTTCTCCCAAGCATCCCAAACTGCACTAATCAATTTCCCACTGATACCTCTGCTCGCCTCTGAAGATAAGAACACGCAAAGATCCAAAGCCTGCTCTGAATTTATTTCTTCTTCTAATTTATCACATGCAGATCTATATTCATTTTCACCAGACTTTTCTGGGCCTGCTTCTACTATACTTTTTAACATATCAGTATTCATAATGCCTGGGGAAACACAATTCACATCAATCGAGTGCTCACGTAGCTCATCCGCCAAAATTTCAGTAAATCTGACTAGACCTGTTTTTGCAGTGGCATATGCAGAAAATTGTGGCCTCGAACTAGTAGCTCCACCGCCTGACAAGTTAATAATTTTTCCTGAATTAGATTGAATCATTGCTGGCAGGCATGCTCGAGTTAAAATTACAGGAGCTAGCAAATCCATATTGATTGCATTATTCCATTCCAGCCAATCAACCTCCCAAGAAGATCCTATAGGACCTTGAATAGCCGCATTATTAATTAATACATCAATAGAATGAGAACACTGAATTTTTTCAATAAATAATGGAATCGATTCCAAATCAGATAAATCTTGGGAATAAATACTAAGAATTTGACCCCTGACTACTGGTTTCAATTCTTCTTTGATTTTGATCAAGTGATCCATAGAGCGGGCGACCAATATTAAATTGGCTCCATTACCCCATAATTTATAGGCAAGCATTTTTCCAAACCCACGGGAGGAACCAGTAATTAATATATTTTTACCGAGTAATTGAGTCATTCCCTCTCCAACACCCATTCATTATTTTTCAAATACTCCAACGTTTTAATAATACCCTGTTTAATTGTTAGCTTAGGCTTCCAGCCCAATTGCCTAATTTTAGATGTTTCTAAAAATATAAATGGATTATCACCGATCCAACCTCGTTCACCACCTGTATATTCTTTTTTAGGGTTAATCCCCAAATGTTGAGAAATCCAATTGATGGAATCATTTACCTGACAATATTCATCAGTCCCTAAATTAAATATATTCACCTTCTCCTGAGCTTTTTCCATAGCCAAGAAAATAGCATCAATGCAGTCTTGTACATATAAATAGGATTTTTTTTGTTGGCCATTACCCAGAATTCTTAAAGAGTCAGGATGCTCAAGCAGCTGCTTATAGAAATCAAACACATGCCCATGTGTATAACGCTCACCTAAAATTGAAACGAATCTAAAAATATAGGCTTGCATACCAAACCCTTCACAATAGGCCTCTATCAAACCTTCCGCTGCTAATTTTGAAGCTCCATACAATGAAGTTTGAATAGGAAAAGGAGCATCTTCTGGAGTAGGAATAATAGAAGACTCACCATAAATGGAACCAGTTGAAGCAAATGCTATCCGCATAATGCTATTCGAACGCATAGACTCCAACACATTAAAAGTCACAATGGTGTTTTGCTCTAAATCCTTCCTAGGATGATCAGTCCCAAAACGAACATCTGCATTAGCTGCTAAATGAAAAACAAAATCACAACCTTTCATCGCATTTTTAAGGTTTTGAATATCGAGCAAATCATCTTTCACTAAAACAAATTGCTTAGATTGTTGCGCATCGACTAGAAATTGAGAAAGCCCGGTAGATAAATTATCAATCCCTGTAACTCGATGCCCGTCTCGTAATAACCGATCAACCAAGTTACTGCCAATAAAACCTGCACAGCCCGTTACAAAAAAATTCATACTAGATCTCCAGTAAATTATTTAAATTCTCATATTGATCAACAAAAGTTAATATATTTTCCATGGAAGTTTTTTTAAAGTTGTCACAAACGATAGTTGATTTTTTATTATCAACTCTCTGACTTTGATAAGAATACCCCCCAAATTCAACTTTTTTATTAAAAAACAATGCCACCTCACCAAGCTGAACATTAGTTGAAGATGCCAAATTAAATACTCCCGTCAAATTTTTCTCTAAGGATTTCTCAATAAAATGGCTCACATCCGAATGCAAAATATAGTTAAAAGATGAGTCTGATGAAAGCCCAATTTTGTTTAAATCTTGCAAGACAATTTTCACCAAGCTATTTGGTCTCATAGTTGACCCCAATAAAGCAGATGCCCTTAAAATCAGATGATTTTGAGCTTCATTTTGCACGATGCTTTCGGCCATCAACTTAAATTGCCCATATGTTCCAATGATTTTGTCCAATTCAATTAATT
>CAIQCE010000306.1 GCA_903870185.1 uncultured Gammaproteobacteria bacterium | reverse complement strand
TCACATGGATGCTAATGATATTATTTCGGATGTGTTATGAGAATTATTAAAACAACTTTATTTGTAAGCTCAAAAGCTTTATGAATTAAATAACGATAATCCCTTTTTATAATTTTGCTGAGCTTCGTCTCTAAGATTTAATTGTTCTTGAACCTGTGCCAGTGCCCAATAGGTCTGAGGTTGAGGATTTAAGTTAATGCTAGCTCTGAAATAATCTTGAGCCTTCCCCCAGAGCTTAGCTTGGATAGAAAGGCGCCCTAAACATAATAAAAGCTCAGCGTCTTGAGGGTGTTGATTTAACCAGGATTCAGCTAGTTTAAGTTGTTTATTAACATTCGCGATTAACGATCCATAGTAATTTAAAAGACTTGGGTTCCATTCACGCTTTAGAGATTTTTCTATTAAGGACACAGGGTATTCCAAGTCTTGAGTATTTAAATAATATTCACAATAAACCCCTAGTAATTTAGAGTGATATTGATAACTAGAAGGAATAGCAGACCAGGCAGTCTCAAACAAAGGTGTGTCATGCGTTTGATGTGCGCTAATTAATAACTGACTATAGGTATTTAGACATAAGGTCTCTAATTCAGTGGCCGTTAAAACTTTTCTCTTAGATAAAGTGGGTAATAATTCCACTAGGGCAGGCCAATCCTCAAGCACAAGGTAAACTTCGGCTAAAAGTTTTAGAACTAGATTATGTTTTGATTTTTTTGCGACTAAGGACTGTAAGGTAGTAAGTGCCTGAATATATTGTTGAGCTTGAATTTCTAGCTGGACCCTAAACAACTCTATCGCCATTTCTGAGCCTCGAGTGGTTGATAAAGCAAGATTTAAATATTCATCTCGTTGAAGATATTCACATTGTTGTTGAGCTGCATATGCACAGCCTAAATAGTTACTCAAGGGATGCTCAAGATCAATTGCCGAGCGAGATAATTTAAGTTCAGCCGATTTCCAATTGGCTTCAAGGATTTCACATAATCCAAAGCGAGACTCTAATTCAGATGATTGACGTTTTCTAGAAGAAGTCCAATTTGAAAGATGGGTTGGCAATAAGAAAAAATGCTTGAGCAGTTTAAATAACAATAATGTGAGCGTGTAGATCAGCAATATAGAAAACGAACCAAACCAAAGACTAGTTTCTATGCTCCAGTGATGGTAGCTAATCAGAATATAGCCCGCATCATTTTTGACAGCCCAGCCGAGCGTAACAGAAATCAGAAGTATGAGTATTATTAAAAGAGTTCTTTTAAGCATTTTCTAAGCCTCAATGCTGGAGTTGCGTGGAGGGGTTTTAGCAGGATTGTCTAAAACCGGAGCCGTAGGAGTTTTAGTGGCAGGTTCAATTTTGGGTAAGTTCGACGGAGTTTCGAGTTTTCTCATCGTTAGTGTTTGGTAGGATTTCAAATGCTTTTGTATGGGTTCAACCATATCCAGTAGATTGGGTAATTTAAGTTCTAAATTAATAGATTGTAATTTCTGAATCTCAGCCAGTAGAGATTGTGTGGAGAGATTAGTGGCATAGTAAGTTCCCAGCCATTGTTGAATTAATTCTAAGTTATGTTGATAGAGTTGAGCATCAAAATTAAGAACGGCCCATTGAGTTTCAATTAACTTCGTTTGAATAATCAATTTTAACAAATCTTGTTCTTCAGGCCTTAAAATCGGTAGTTGATCATTATTTCGAATCACTACGAAAGATTTAAGTGACTTTAGAGTTTGAGTGAGCCGGGCCTTCCAATTGTCTTTTCGATAGGGTTCATCAGTTGGATTTACGGCAGCAGGGGCAGGTGCGATAAATGATTTAAAGCTAACAGGTAAGGATGAGATAGTAGAGGCGATAGTATCAAGCTCTATGATGAGTCCATTTCGATCCGGAATTGATAGGCTCTTTAAGGTGAGAAGATTTTGTTTCAATAGACTTCTAAGATCATCAAATTCAGGATTATGTAACGATAAAATTTGAGAGTCTGCAAATCCCAGGTAATTAATAGCACCGCTGATATTGGTATTGACATTCAGATCCATATGAGCGGAATGAATCAAATGAATCACATCAGTAAGAACCATTTCAGTTGGGTTGGTTTGTATCATTAGTTCCTGCAGTTGTGCTTGCATGGAGTGAACATTTTGTTGCTGCTGATTGCCATTAATAACATTGACTTCTGCTTGTGTTTTTAATTCATTTAGAATTTTGGAATTTTCTTTGTTTAGTTTTTTAATTTTGATCAATTCAAATCCACCAAAACATGCCAGGCTGAGTGCAAGCAGGGCAAATACAAGGCTGAGCCAGTTAAGTGATTTACCAAAACCGGTTGTATGTGTGTCGGCTGAGCTATTAGGGTTTTGATTTTCATCATTAGAGTGGGTCATGAAGTAGTCTCCTGAGTTTTTAAGCTTAATAAGGCCGCAGCGCTTATCTACAGCTTTTTACTGTATTGTAGTGAATTAACAAACAATTGACTATAGCTTCATTAGTGGCATTTTCTGCTAGAAGGGGATTAATAAATCCAAGCTCGAGGCTCTTATTTTTCATTTCAGAGCTGATGACTAACAATCTCTGTTTAAGTAACCAATCTCTTCCTGGGGCTCCCAGCATGCTATATAGATTATGAAGACTTTCAAGACTAGTGCTGATGATGCAGTCTATATTCGAAGATTGAATTTTAGAAAGTTCGGTGGAACAGTCAAAGAAAGGGCAGTAGCGTTGATAGCAAGCGCATATTTCAACATGGGCGCCACGTTTGATGAGTGTGTTTGCAAGGAAGGGTCGGGTATTGGCCCCGCTCATAATCATGATTTTTGTACCCTGAATCTTTTGTAAAATTTCTAATTGAATTAAGCCCTCGGAATTCATTTCAGTCGGTTGATAGTCGACTTTAAGGCCGTGACGTTTTAAAGCTGCAGCTGTTCCATTGCCGATCGCAATGATTTTGGAGCAGACATTTTTAGGCCAATAAGGAATAGCATAATCAACTGCATTGGCACTGACGAAAATGATTATTTCAAAAAGGCTTAATTGGGAAATAAGGTGAGAAAGTTGGGATAAATCATTTGCAGGGATTATTTCAATTGTGGGTAAGTTGATAACATTTGCACCCTGCTTTTCCAATAAAGTATTTAATACCCCAGCTTGCGTCTTAGGACGAGTATTTAAAATATGAAGATCTTGAAGGGCCATAGATGATCTCATCCAATTAAGAGGATTGATTATATTGATCTAAGATAATTTGAGCGCCTTGTGTCAGTAAATTTTCAGCAGCCATAAGCCCGATATTTTCAGCTTCAGTGAGGTTCCCAGAAATAATAGTCTTAAATAATAATTTTCCATTGGGGCTTCCCATCATGGCTCTTAGATGCAATTGATGGCCTTGAATATCGGCATAAGCTCCAATGGGAAGATAACAACTCCCACCGAGCCGTTTATTGACTGCTCTTTCTGCAGTGACACATAGCTCCGTATTAAGATCATTCAATAATTTAATGGTCTCAATCATTTTGAAATCATTCGCCCGACATTCGATGCCCAAGGCGCCTTGTCCAATCGCTGGGATAAATTCATCGACGTTAAGATATTGCGTGATGTGATCCGTGAGTCCCATTCGCTCTAAACCAGCAGCGGCTAAAAGAATGGCATCAAAATTCTGAGTTTTTAATTTTTGAAGTCGAGTTCCTAAATTACCTCGGCAGGGTAAAATTTCTAAATCCTCACGGAGGAATCGAAGCTGACTAGTGCGTCTAGGGCTTGAGGTGCCGATTTTAGCGCCCTTGGGTAATGTATCTAGCGAGGCATAATGTTCTGATATGAATACATCTCTAGGATCGGCACGTTCAGTTATTGCAGCAAGACACAGTTTAGAATGAGGGAACACTGACATATCTTTGACGGAATGAACGGCGATATCCGCATGGTTTTCTAATAAGGCAGTCTGCAGCTCTTTAACGAACAAGGATTTTCCACCAATCTCGATTAACGAACGTGATTGATCTTTATCTCCCTGGGTTAATAGAGGCACAAGCTCTATTCTAAGTTCAGGGTCGATATGTTCAAGCCGATCTTTGATATGAGTGGCTTGCCAGAGAGCGAGTGGGCTTTGACGAGTCGCGAGCCTAATCAGTGTCATGAAATAAAATCTTTTGAATGGAGTTTTTGAAGTTTTTGAAGTTTTTGATCTTTGAGCTGCCAAATATCATTAAGCCAACTTTGAATATGGGCGCGATAGGCTCGGTCTTCATAGTAGTTGCCGATCAAATCGGGAGTGATGGGCAGCAATTCATAGTGTACGACAATCTTATTAACCTTTCCGCAAAGAAAATTCCAAAAACTAAATTCGGATTCTGAATACCCTAAGGTCACGTTTAAGAGGCCTTTAAGCTCGTGGTGCATTTCAGATAAAACAACAGCTAAGCCACCACTTTTAGGTTTTAATAAATATTCATAGGGTGAGGCCATTTTTTGTTTTTTAGTGTCTGAAAAGCGCGTGCCTTCTACAAAATTAATTACAGTGCAGGGATGCGCCTTAAATTTTTCACAGGCTAAGCGAGAGGTTTCTAAATCTTTGGATTTTAGGTCGGGATTTTTGCGAATATCCTGTCGAGTATGTCTTTCCATAAAGGGAAAACCAACCGCCTTACAAGCAAGGCCTGCAATTGCGAGTGACCACAGCAATTCTTTTTTTAAGAAAAATTTAAGTAAGGGGATTTTGGAATTAAAAACAGCGCCTAATACTAAAATATCAGCCCAGGATCGGTGATTGGAAATCAGCAAATACCAGGCATTAGGATCTAAGGCGGGCCCTTCAACATTCCAACGGCCGTGTGTGCTGATCTGCATGATGGTTGTATTGATGCTTAACCAGGCTCGAGTGAGTTGATGAAGCCATTCCCAAGCTAATCGACGCCAAGTTTTTGATGGAATTAACCAATTTAAAAATCCCAATAGTATGACAATGATAGGGATGAAGAGAAGATTCAGAGTATAAAAAATAGCTGAGAAAATCCCACGTAAAATCGAATGTGAAGGCAGTAAAGTCATAATTGTCTAAGGTGACATTTCCTAATTGTGAGTCGCTTGTTTGATATTCAAAGCGTCTTGAATAATATCAGTGCTAGGGTTAGCGACTTTGAGTTGAAAGCGACAATCCTGAGAATTATGTGAAGGGCAATTGATATAGCCACCTTTATTTTCTCCCCATGTTCCACCAGAAGGTTCTATCACTAATTTTTTGTATAGCAATTGAATTTGAAAGCTACCCTTTTCGACAGCTGAATAAATACAAATGATCTGGCCCACTTTGATACCTGCCCATTGAGCGCCTTCTAGCTGATTGATTTTTTCGGCGAAAGATTTTTGATAGCTTTGCCAGCCACCAGGTGCGCTCCAAGTCATGGCTTGCTCATCTTTGACTAATTGGTTAATTTGAGGGCAGCTGACTATATAAACGGGGCCACTATTGTTTGAGTTGAACCCAGAAGTGCTGTTGTCAGCAAAGGCTGTGATCGAAGTTAGGATTAAGCTAAGAAAGGAGATTATCAGCGTTTTCATGGGGCTCACCTTTAAGTAATGATGCATGATTTTAGCGTCTTGGCATGTCAATGTCACTCCCCAAGAAGATCGATTGGCAGACTAATGGGACTCGGTTATAGTAGGAACAGATCCTATTAGAGTCCATTTTTAGAAAAACCACAGGAAGTCGATATGGCAAAGCTCTACTTTTACTATTCCGCAATGAATGCGGGTAAAAGCACGACTCTTCTACAGTCTAGTTACAATTATAATGAACGGGGGATGCGAACCCTGTTATTTATTCCTGAAATAGATAATCGGTATGGGACAGGGAAAATTAGCACTCGCATTGGGTTACAAGCTGATGCCATCAGTGTTTCTTGTGATTTCAACATTTTTGAAGTGGTGAAAGCGACACTCAGAACAAATGAGCCTTGCCGTTGTGTATTGGTCGACGAAGCCCAGTTTTTAACAAAAGCGCAGGTTGAGCAACTTTGCCGAATAGCGGATGAGTTATCATTACCTGTTTTAGCCTATGGTATTCGTACTGATTTTAAGGCTGAACCCTTTCGAGGAAGCCTGTATTTATTGGCTTTAGCCGATGAATTGATTGAAATCAAAACTATTTGTCACTGCGGTCGAAAGGCAACGATGAATATGCGAACTGACGAGCAAGGTCATGCTATTCGAGAAGGAAACCAGGTGGAAATTGGAGGTAATGAGCTTTATACCTCAACCTGTAGGATGCATTTTTACTTAGGGAAAAGTCGGTAAATGGCTTTATTCACCCCGAGATGGATTAATCAATTAAATGACCATGAGGAATATTATGTCATCCCTTCAATCGTCTTCTGAAGTAATACCTTCTTACGGAATTAAAGCTTGGGTGGTGGTTTTTACCTCCGCTTTATTTTTCTTTTTTATATTTATACAAGTAAATATGTTCAATGCATTGAGCCCTGCTTTGATGCAATCGTTTAAAATCAGCGGTGCTAGCTTGGGGCAGTTATCCGCTAATTATTTTTATGGAACGGTACTATTCTTGTTTATAGCCGGTATTATTTTGGATCGAGTTTCAACCCGAAAAGTGCTTGTTGTCGCCATGATAGTTTGTGTAGCTTGTACTTTTGTTTTTGCAGCCGCTACGGAAGTTTGGCAGGCGGAAGTCTGTCGATTTATTACAGGCCTTGGTGGCGCATTTTGTTTGTTGAGCAGCGTGCGCTTAGCCTCAAGATGGTTTGCTCCAAGGCGAATGGCCTTGGTCGTTGGTTTGATTGTAACATTTGCCATGTTAGGTGGAATGTTAGCACAGACTCCCTTCGTACTTTTGACTGATAGTATTGGATGGCGTCAAACATTAATGTGGGACGGTGTATTAGGGTTAAT
>CAIQCE010000305.1 GCA_903870185.1 uncultured Gammaproteobacteria bacterium | reverse complement strand
TTGGACTCTCCCTTCAGTTGTTAAATGTTATGCTATAACAGCATCATTTTGGCGCATTAATTTGACGCCGTATATCTTAGAAGTGGATGAGTCCATTTCATTAACAAAAATACACAACGGGACTATATAATAATGTAGGTTAGCGCCAAGCATGCCATGCATGCGCGGCCTAACAAAATAAAATATTCATTTGTTTGAAGCATCATTTGATCAAGCTATTAACTGTTGGCCCGCGCTGTCGCTTGGGACCAACCTACGGTGGGATCAACCTACAAGAAGAACTCTTAATACCAAATAGACTTGATTCCAACATAACTTAAAGATATCGCGCCTTCTTTATAATAAAGCACTCTGCATTTTGATGAACGACAATCTACAGCTCCAAATATTAAATTTTTTCCGCAGCTGTAATTATTCCTTAAACCTGCAAACCCCATAGTTGCACCTCCTAAAGGATAGCAAATCTGACCATCATTCAATTCAATCATCCATGGATTTTTGCTTAAAAATCCATCGGGATTCGCTTGGGATAAAGGCAGTGGCTTCTCTAAAGTTAATAATTTTAATTGTTTATTCAAGGGAGAAGCTGCGCAAGCGACTTGTTTTGCAGTAGGATTTGCACTGAAGCATGGATCTAAAATCTGATTTCCAATCATGCAACGCCACGCATCAGGCCTAGGATTCACTGTGGAAGCTGTCCAGCAATTACCTTTTAATGTTTGTATCGCAGTAAATCGAGGATCGATGGATTCTTGCATCATCTCCCATGGCTTGAGCACATTCACCTCAGTTTGATAATGAGATTTAGCATAGGAAATCGTAGAATTAACAAAGGCTAACCCTATCATTATTCTTAAAAAATGCTTAGTAACTCGCTTCATTTTCGCCCCCGCCGCTTATGAATATAATTTCAAAAATACGCCATTTCATTTCGTTCGCAAGTAAAAATGTCATTTGCACCTAAAAATCACAGTAAAATTACGCTACCTACCATTCACTCTGTTTAATTACATAAAGTCAATTCCAAAAAAATTAGAATTTTAAACTGAGGGTCTTGACTTGCTTCCTTAAATTTTGCTTAATAGCCGACTATCAAGAGCCGCTCTACATTCGCAGCCTTGAAAATGGTCCACTTCTTAACCCACGGTGATATTGATATGTTTCATATCCCACATTTTTATAAGGATAACCACTATGTTGGACAGTGAATTGGCCTTAGCTACCCGATCAGCTCAGCAGTCACAACAAAGCCTGCGCTGCAGTGTCGAATCTGCACTTCAAAATTATTTTACGCAGCTTGGGGGTCATGATCCCGCTAATTTATATAACATGGTACTTGAAGAAATCGAAGTTCCATTGTTGAATGCCGTTTTAAGATACACTCGTGGCAATCAGTGTAAAGCAGCTATCGTATTAGGCATTAGCAGAGGAACATTGCGTAAAAAAATTCATCAGTATAATCTGGATTAATGAACTCTGATCTAAAAATCACTCCCATTAAAAATGCAATTATTAGCACGGCTAACAAAACTCATCTATTGAAGTTAGCCGAAACACTTAAAAATTCGAAGATCCGAATCCTAGCAACAGGAAACACAGCAAAATTCTTAATGGAAAATGACTTTGTCGTCACTGAGATTTCAGATTACACAGGTATCCCTGAAATGCTGGGGGGACGAGTTAAGACTTTAAATCATAGAATTCATGCCGGCATTCTCGCAAGGCGCAATCTAGACGAACCCACTTTAACGCTGCATGGAATTGAAACCATCGATCTTGTGATCGTCAATCTTTATCCATTTGAAAAAGTTTCTTCAAATCCCGATTGCACGGAAAATGAAGCAATAGAAAATATTGATATAGGCGGACCCACTTTACTTCGAGGAGCGGCTAAAAATTTCGAATCAGTCTCCGCTGTAATCGATCCCAATGACTACGATAAAATTATCGATGAAATCGAACAATTGGGTGGAACCACTTTAGCAACTCGCCGTCAATTAGCCGAAAAAGTGTTTAGCGAAATGGCTCACTATGATGGATTAATTGCGCAGTATTTTTCGAAAAATTCAGAGAGTCCTGAACTTTTCCCTGAAACTTACAGAGAACATTACACCAAAAAAACAGAACTTCGTTATGGAGAAAACCCTCATCAGAGAGCTGCCTGGTATAGGGATCAAAGCCAAACCGGATTAGCGCATGCTAATTTTCTACAAGGCAAAGAATTATCATTTAACAATCTGCTCGACAGTGATGCTGCGATTCGCTGTGTTCAAGATTTAAAGCAACCAGCATGCGTGATCATTAAACACTGCACGCCTTGCGGAGTGGCTCAAGCCTCCGATCAACTCACGGCTTACCAACGGGCTTATGATACTGATCCAAACTCAGCCTTTGGTGGCATTATCGCCTTCAACAGCCCTCTCAATTACCTTACGACTGAATCAATACTCGCTCAACAATTTGTAGAAGTAATTCTAGCCCCGAGTATTAGTGAAGATGTATTAAATTTATTTAAAGCCAAACCTAATGTTCGTGTTTTAACTTATCAATCACCATCGAACTCAACAAGCTTAAGTCATTACTCCATCAGCGGTGGGTTGCTATTGCAAGAAACAGATCAACGTTCTGTTCAATCCTCTGAACTCCAATGCGTGACTCAACGTCAGCCTACCTCAGAAGAATACGAAGATTTACTCTTTGCCTGGCATGTTGTGAAATGGGTAAAATCGAATGCAATTGTGTATGCCAAAAACCAATCGACTCTCGGCATCGGCGCTGGTCAGTGTAGCCGAGTCTTCAGTGCTGAAATCGCCCTATTAAAAGCCAAAGAAGTAGGCCTGAATGTAGAAGGTGCTGTGATGGCCTCCGATGCTTTCTTCCCCTTTGCAGATGGAATCGAAACCGCTATTGCAGCAGGCGTTAAAGCCATCATTCAACCAGGTGGATCTAAAAACGATCCTCAGGTTATCGAAGCTGCAGATCGAGCTGGAATTGCAATGGTTTTCACCGGGGTGCGGCATTTTAGGCATTAGCATACTATGAGCTCAAATATACAAGTTAAAATAATTGATTCTGACGGACAACTTTTTTTAGGGAAAGAATTCGCTGGAAAAATGGTTTTGATTGACCCACTGGAGAATGGAACCTGGATTATCAAAGCGGGTGAAGTTGCACCTGAATCTGAAAAATGGCTTCATAAAGCAAATGCTATGGCAAAGCTTGATCAAGCATTAGATTGGGCTGCAAAAAATAAACCTGTTTGAAGATCACATTCCCGCACCAAAACCACGACGTGGAGCCACTTCAGCAATTTTTTCATCCACTAATGTTTTTAAATCACCGGCTGCTGGATCCCAGCGTACTTCATGAGCCTCATCTTTCCCACCTACTGTAGAATGAGCCTCTTCCAGCATAGCGGCATCGATAGCCGCCTCTAGCAGAGTCTGATGTGGGCTTGGGGCTGCACCTAAAACCAGTATCACAGGCATATCGGGATTCTGTTCAGCAAAACAAGCTGCAAATGCGTCTTTAAAAATATCTAAACGCTTAGCTTGATATGAAAGAAATATTCGTGATCCCTCGATACCTAATTGCTCAGCTAACGCCTTTACTCCTCCGATCGCTTCCATATGAGCAGGATTGGTATCACTGAAAATATAGAGCTCAGATTCTTCCGCCAAAGCATGTAATTGAGCGATACGTGCTGGATCAACTTTAGTCTGAGCATTCCAGGCATTCTTGGCCCAATTGACATCTCTCGCTTCTAATTCAGCAATATTAATGCCTTCTGCCACAATAATTGATTTCAATGAAGCAAAAAATTCGTCCGTGGATTTATCACCTTTTTTATAAGCATCGATTAAGGTTCGGGTTTCCTCTTTCTTTAGAATTGACACTGCTTGCGCTGGAGGGATATTTAATTGCGTACAAAAGGAGCCAATGGCACGAGAGATATCGGTATCTAAAACCAAACCTAGTTTAATTAAAATTCTCGATTCTTTGCTCATGGTATTATTCCTTTCGGTTTTTCGTAAAGACCCTCAATTGACTATCGTCTAAGAGGCACAATATGCGTTAGTATATTACCCAAGAAAAAATTGGCAATAACCTTTGAGACTTGATGATGAAAATTTTAATCGTAGGTAGTGGCGGTCGTGAACATGCTCTCGCATGGAAAGTCGCTCAATCTCCCCAAGTGACTCAAATATGGGTAGCTCCTGGTAACGCAGGCACCGCTTTAGAACCCAAAGTTGAAAACCTTCAATTAGCAGCCGATGCCATTCCAGAACTTAAAGCATTCGCATTGAAGGAATCGATTGATCTTTGTATCGTCGGACCTGAAATTGCCCTTGCTGCCGGTATAGTTGATACCTTCATGGCAGCTGGTATACCCTGCTTCGGCCCCACCCAAGCCGCTGCACGACTCGAAAGCTCCAAGGCCTTCAGCAAGGCTTTTATGCAACTCCACGGAATCCCGACAGCAGATTCAGCGACATTCACTTCCACTCAGCCTGCCCTAGACTATTTAAAAACCCAACGATTCCCTATCGTCATTAAAGCCGATGGCTTAGCCCAAGGGAAAGGGGTTGTAATTGCCCAAGATTATCAAGAGGCTGAAGAAACTGTCGAATCTATGCTGAATCAACAAAGCTTTGGTTCTGCAGGTGCAACTATTGTTATTGAAGAATTCCTAGACGGCGAGGAATTGAGCTTTATCGCTTTGGTCGATGGGAAAAATATCCTTCCTTTGGCGAGCTCACAAGATCACAAGCGTCGCGATGATGGGGATTTAGGGCCCAATACAGGTGGTATGGGGGCTTATTCCCCTTCACCTCTATCAACGGCCGCCCTGGAGCAAATGATTATTGAACAAGTGCTGCGGCCGGTTGTGGATGGCATGGCGGCTGAAGGAACCATTTACATAGGCTTCCTATATGCGGGATTAATGATCGATAAGGCTGGCAAAGCCTGGGTCTTAGAGTTTAATTGCCGACTCGGTGACCCCGAAACCCAACCCCTACTCATGCGCTTAAAAAGCGATTTGGTAGAACTCTGTCTACTAGCCCTGAAAGGCCAATTAGACACAGCCAAAATTGAATGGGACCCACGACCTGCCTTAGGTGTGGTTATGTGTACTGGAGGTTATCCAGCCTCTTACCCCAAAGACCTGCCTATAGAAGGCCTTGAAGACCTACAAAACTTTAAAGACCTTAAAGTCTTTCACGCAGGAACTCGACTGGAAGGATCAAAGATCCTTGCCAATGGTGGACGGGTTTTATGTGTCACGGCTTTAGGTAATACTGTAAAAGAAGCCCAAAAATGGGCTTATGAGGGTTGCCAGAAAATTCAATGGGCAAGTTGCTTTTATAGACGTGACATAGGGCATCGGGCTATTGATTAAAGCAGCTTAATAATCGCGGAATAAACCCCAATGGTCACGACCATCATCATACCCAATTTAATCACCAGCCGATGCTCCAATCGCTCCAACAGATATTCTAAGCTATTCTTAGTCACTAACTGCTCATTAAAAGTCTCTGCAATAGCTTCAGCCTGAACTTCTGCCTGAGCCTCAGTAAAACCCACCGCTTTTAATTTCTTCACATATTGCAGGGTATCAAATATTTCAAGTCTCATAGCCCATCCCTCCGATTTTTTTAAATGATAACATAAAGAATCCTACCTCCAATACCGTAGTTCACTTCAATCAGGTATAATCAAACTCATTAAAAGCCTTAATAGATTGAGCCCATGAGTACGAAAAGCCTTCAGACCCATGCAAATCCTAAACACTCTAAATCCAAAGAGAAGGCACTACCTCAGCCGGCTGAAACCAATCTTAAAGAAAACCTCAGCACCAACCTAACAGGCTTAAGCTCTTCGACTTTAAAACGAATCAGCTTAGCCAATCAAACCCGGATTCAATCTCAACTCTTTACTGTCAGCCGAACTTTAAATCCCTTAGTCGCTGCAGCGGGTCCATTACTGACTATGGCGACTCGCTTAGGGGAGCTTCAATCGACCCCTGAAATCGACTTGATCCGCGAACAATTGGCCCATGAAGTGAAAGCTTTTGAATACAAGGCTCAATCATTAGGCTACAGGCCCCAAGTTGTCATCGCAGCCCGTTATTTGGTATGCACGTTGATTGATGAAACCATCCAAAATTCCAGCTGGGGAAAGCAACTAAATTGGAATGGCCAAAATTTACTTCAAGATTTTCAAGGTGAATCAGATGGCAGTGAACGATGTTTTTATATTTTAGAGCGTAGCTTTGAAGATCCCATTTTATATTTAGATTTAATAGAATTGAGTTACCTCTGCCTAAGCTTAGGGCTAGAAGGTAAATTTAGAGGACAACGAAATGGCAGTGATGATTTAAATACCATTTTAGATCACCTCTATCAATTGATCAGACATCATCGGGGTGAGCCAAGTCGACAATTGATGATCACACACGACAGCACTTCAAAACCCCATAAAATGATGCGATGGCGTGTCCCACCGGTCTGGCTGACAGTCACTTTAAGTGCTTTACTATTACTCGCTATCTATTGGCCCTATCATCAACAACTGGAGTCTTTAGCTGATCCCGTTGATCAAACATTAAAAACCTTAAACACTTTTGCTAACCAAAATCCCACTACAGAAGACCATGAAAAACTTTCTAAATCATTTTAAAAAAATTATTGTCAATCCATCTTTGATTTTCACCGTCATGGGGTTGATTTTTATCTGGCTATTAAGCCCATCGCTGATCAATCTCGACAGCTATCAAGCTCGATTACCGCAGTTTCAATTATTCACCACTGTAGGATTAATTTTTTATTGGATTTTCTCAATTATTTATAAAATACTTCGGTCACCTCAACCTGAAAATCATAATATTCAATCCTCAGATTTAGAAACCGATCCTAGGCTACTCTTGAAACGAGCCTATCAACAAGCCATTTATAAAATTAGTCATGCTCAACCCCGCCACTTACGCGGCCACTATCAAAGACCCTGGTTATTACTAATAGGTCCACGTCATGCTGGCAAAACCAGTTTATTAACTCACTCTCAATTAAACTTTGAAAAGGCTGGCAATACTCCCGAATCAAACCCCTGGCAATGGTGGCTTAATGAAGAATCTGTGTTTATCGATGCAACGGGCGATCAATTACTACCGAGTTTAGATGATGCTTCAGGACCTCTGGTTTGGAAGAAATTTTTAGAATTGATCCAAGAATATCGGCCTCAACACCCCCTCAGCGGCGTTGCCTTAGTCATCGATGTCTCTACTTTATGCCAACCTGACTTGAAAAATGGGGATTCTCTACTCAATCAGTTAGGTCAAAAAATTCAATCACTGCAATCCTTGAAACGAATTATTCCAGTGACCCTGATCATCACTAAGATTGATTTGATGTCGGGCTTTATAGAATACTTTAATGACTTAAGCCCAGACGAACGTAATCAACTTTTAGGCTTTATGCTACCCTCTCAAAATACTTCGCGAGAACGACACCAAGATTTTCACAAACAATTTAACAATTTTATTACAGAAATCAGTCAGCGTATGATTTGGAGATTACACCAAGAACGAAGCTTAAAGAAAAGAGGCCGTCTCAAAGATTTTCCACTTCAACTAGAACGATTAAAGCCCTTTTTAGAACAGCTTTTGACCGAACTTCCATGGAATGAAAACATTCAATTAGCAGGAATCTACTTTTGCAGCAATCTACAACAACCGCCTACAATGGCATCGACTCAAGATGAGTCGAAGATACCGAGCAATCTCCCTAAGTTGTATGGATCGAACGAACCTTCAGCTTCTAAAATTTATTTCACACAGGGTTTGCTTAAACACTTGAGCCATGCCACTCATGGCGAAGAACTTTATCAATTAAAAAAAACATGGAAACGATTGAGTGCTTACCCCATCGCAGCCCTTTTCCTAACGACAGCCGCTTTATTACTTCATTATTCATACCAAAAAAATATCTCACAGATTCAAAAAATTCAAAGTGGCTTAAGGCAACTGACTGAACCTAATGAACCCAATCATTTATTGGGCATCAACCAACTCAATGTCTTAGACAATACCTTGAATGGCTTTTCAAAGGGGGCCTCATCAACTTCCAAATGGGCCGGGCTAAACAAAGCAACTGAATTACAGAAAAAAGCAAAAATTGCCTATATTAATCTACTAAAGAAAAATTTC
>CAIQCE010000304.1 GCA_903870185.1 uncultured Gammaproteobacteria bacterium | reverse complement strand
TTTCCACTCCCAAACTTTTTTAATGAAAGTCTCTCTTCCAATCTCTTTTCTAGAGCTACCCTGAGCCTCCAGTTGACGTTCTACAACCATTTGGGTGGCAATGCCTGCGTGGTCGGTCCCTGCCTGCCAGAGGGTGTTGTGGCCCTTCATGCGGTGGTATCGAGTGAGGGCGTCCATAAGGGTTTGCTGAAAACCATGCCCCATATGAAGGCTTCCAGTGACATTAGGGGGTGGGAGCATGATGCAATAGCTTGGGCCCCGACCACTCGGTTTGAATAGTTGCTGGGCTTCCCAATAGGCTGTCCAGTCGGCTTCGATGGTTTGAGGTTCGTAGGTCTTTTGCATCTTCAGGTCTCATCCAAAGTCGGAAATCATAGCAAGCTCAGGCCAAAACGTCATCATTTCGTGCAGGTTAAAAGCCTATAATGTATACTTCGAGGCCATAAAGTTTGAGGTGAGACCATGAATAGAGCACAGGTCCAAGCTCGTTTAAAACAATATCGATGGGATGAGTTTCGTGATAAGCGGACAGGCTCATTTTTTAAACGCCTATTTCGATATTGGTTTGGCTTGTTTGAAAACCCTCGATTTATAGCACTTCAGAATTATATTGATGACACCCTATACGATGAAAGAGCACGGGTTAATATTGCAGCTAAGACTCTTCCTCAAGCTGAACTGGCTTTTAAAAGCTCCAATGAGCTTTTGGATGCTGTCCTAGACGAAATCAAGAATGAGCCGAGTTATTCTTTCTATGATGGAAATGCTGATTTATCAGTTTTTCCTTCTTCCCATGGAACTCCTAATGCTTCGACGCAATTGACACTCGGGGATTTGCATGGAAATGCGATGAAGTTAATCTATTTCCTTATTCGTGAGGGAGTCATAGAAAATATCACTCCGGAAGATTATCAAGAATTATTGGCAATTTACAAAACAGATGTGAGTGTTTTAACAGGAGCTCAGATTGATCGCTTTAATGAGATTTTAGAAAAGTTCACTAAGACTTCGAATGGGGTCGGTCGAGTTAGGTTGATTGGGGATGTTTTGGCTGATCGTGGTAGTTTTGATCCTTTTACTTTGAGAGTATTAAGGCAATTAAAAAAATTGGACGTTCCAGTCAAAATAAATATTTCGAATCACGATATAGAGTTTTTGAGATCCTATACAGGGCTTGATATGGAGGTTCATATTCAGCCAACTGGACTAGGAAAAAATCAATCACGTTCTTTGGATAATCTAAAACTCTACCTAAAGAGATGTGATGCAGCTGAAAGAACGAAGAGAATTTCAGAGCTGAAGGAATCGACTACAGCTTATTACTCTCAACTTGAAGCACTTGGTTACTCTTTGAGTCAGGATGGTAAGAGTATTACGCTCTATACACATGCTCCTGTGGGATTAGAGGTGGTTGAGAGTTTGGCGAAAGCATTGGATCTTGATTTTAAGGATGAAACACCTCAAGCATTGGCTCAAACGATTGATGCGATTAATTATGCGATTGATAATGAGTACGGCAGCATTCAAGCCTTTTATAAAAAAGTTAAAGAAATAGTGCCAGGGATCAATATAGCAAGATTGCATTCTGGAGTGCCCATTAAAAAACTTTATAAGGAGTTTTTAAAGAAAGGCCAAATAGCACCGGGTGCCCAGGAAAAAGATGTTATCAAGCTTTTGAAGCTACTGGCTCCTATGGATTTGCTAGTCTGGAATCGAAAATATAAAAATCTTAAACGAAAGGCTAAAAATTACTCCATTTATTTCGTACACGGTCATGATCAAAGTGAGAAAAACCCACCTGCTAATGTTTATAATCTCGATTCAAATTGGTGTAAATGGGTCAGCCAGAATTGCCAAAATGAAAAAGGGGAATACATAGTTCACCGTACTGAAGCAAACACAGGGCCTTGCGCGAGAAATGCTTTATTGGAGAGTCTAAGTGCTTCTATCGGGAGCCCTAATGGTGCTGAAGTAAATAGGCATAGCCCCAGGCCTGCTCCTAAATCTGGGCTACCTGTGCGCTCACTTGGAGTTGTTAGGCAGGGAATCACGTTACCTGAATCACAAACTCAAACTTTTAGAAATGAAGATGGGCGACGTTTTAACCCAGCGGTTGATGGCCTCAGTGCCGGAGCAGGAGTTCATCAAAAGCCTGGAGAAGATATTAGTGGCTCTAGCCCGAGTTGTGGGCTTGGTTCAGACTCGAATGCTACCTAATGATGGTCTAAATGCTGTATAATAATTTGTTTTCATAATCCAAGGTTTTTTCGTGATCATTGTTCGATACCTACAAAAGGAAATCGCCTCTACATTTCTAGTGACGGTGATGGCTATTTTATTGATATTAATCAGTAATCAGTTCGTCCATTATTTGGATTCGGCAGCTTCTGGCGGGATAACGGTTTATACGGTCTTAAAACTTGTATTGTTACAGGCTACGTTGTTTTTAACCTATATCTTACCTCTGGGTATCTTTTTAGCGATTATGCTGACATTGGGTCGACTCTGTGTGGATCATGAGATGGATGTGCTTTCAGCCTGTGGTTTTAGTCAGCTGCGTTTGATGGGTGTGATTTTTTCAATTTCAATCCCTGTGAGTATTTTGACAGGGTGCTTGATGTTAAGTCTTGGGCCTAAGATTGAATTAGCACGTGCACAAATCTTGCAAAATGCGATGGTTTCTTTTTCTTTAGATAAATTATTTTCAAAACGTTTTCAAGAGGTGGGCACATCAGGCTGGGTTTTATATGCTGAAAAAAAAGGGACAAATTTTAACGGGTTAAAAAATGTTTTTTTAGCAAAAAGCCATACTGCGACGCCTAATCACCCGGATGGTTTTTGGGAGATCATTAAAGCC
>CAIQCE010000303.1 GCA_903870185.1 uncultured Gammaproteobacteria bacterium | reverse complement strand
TCATCAGGGCACCCAGGATACTGGTGATGCCGAATATATGAACGCAGTCACTTCTCTTATCGGTCAACACAAAAAAATCCTTCTCAAAACGGATGAGTCCATATATGGCCCGCGCTGCGCTTGGGACCAACCTACACATTAGGTTGTTTTGTGCTTCACTTGGCACTAACCTACTACCCAGTACATAACTGGTACCACTCTCGGCAGCATGATAGAATAGACATCCATTTTCAATGGTTATGGAATGATGAGCAACCCAGTCCTCACGAGTCTTAGCATTATCCTTTATATGGCAGCCAGCCTCTTACAAACCTTCGATTTGAAGAATACGAAGCCACATTTTAAACTTTGGATTCTATTTTTAACGGTAATTGCTTTGGGTGTACATGCAGAATTATTGCATCACTCGATTGATCTCGGTATCGGTCAAAATCTTAGTTTTGGAAATATGTTATCCCTACTGATTTGGGTGATGGTGCTGCTGACTTTAGTTTGGAGTTTTTTTCGCCCAGTAGAAGCGTTGTTATGGTTATTATTACCCCTCGCGGCTATTTCCACTTTAATGGCTCAAATTTTTCAAGGTCATTTTATTATCGATGCCGATAATCCCGTGATTTTAACGCATATCATCTTGGGTGTTTTAAGTTTTGGTATTTTATGTATGGCGGGTGTGCAAGCCTTGTTGTGGATCGTGCTGGAGCATATTTTACGCAGTCGTTCAGGAATGGGTTTTCACATGAGAAAACTGCCTCCAATGGAAACTTTGGAGCATCTTTTGTTTCAAACAGTGAGGGTGGGATTTGCATTGCTGACACTGGTTTTGCTTTCCAGTGCTTATTATTATCATTCAGCTATTTTCGAACAAAGCAGTATGATGCAGAAATCTATTTTAGCCTTTATGGGTTGGTTGATTTTTGCAATATTGTTGTGGGGCCGGTGGCGCTGGGGGTGGAGAGGTAAAAGGGCTATTGGGGGAACTTTGTTTGGGATTATTTTATTAATTACAGCTTATTTAGGGTTTAAATTTTTATGGAACACATACTCAATTTAGTTCGTGGTAATTTACAAATTGTATTGTTGATATTTTTGATATTGCTGTGTGCATTTTTTTCCAGTTCTGAAACCGGAATGATGTCGATCAATCGTTACCGTTTGCAACATCTGGTCCGCAAAAATAATCGAGCTGCAAAGCGAGTGAATGATCTTTTGAAGCGTCCCGATCGTTTATTGGGTGTGATATTGATTGGTAATACTTTTGCAACCATTTTAGCTTCATCCGTTGCCACGATGGTGGCATCACGTTGGTTTGGCGAATTGGGTATCTGGGTTGTGACGATTCTTTTGACTCTAGTGATACTGATTTTTGCTGAAACGGCTCCCAAGACTTTGGCCGCTTTATACCCACAAAAAGTGGCTTTTAAAGTCTCACTGGCGCTGAAATTCTTATTGAATCTTTTTTATCCTTTGGTCTGGTTTGTGAATGGAATCGCGAATGGATTTTTATATTTGTTTGGGGTTCGAGTTCATCAGCATGCCGCTGAACCATTGACCGCTGATGAATTGCGCACGGTGGTGAATGAAGCTAAGGGCATGATTTCTTCCAATTATCATCAAATGCTTATTAGGATTTTAGGAATGGAGCAAGTGACTATCGAGCATGCCATGGTGCCTCGTAGTGATATTGACGGTATTGATATCGATGAAGGTTGGGATAAAGTGGTGGAACAGATCCAGCATTGCAACCATCGCTATATGCCTGTTTATCGAGAAAGTATCGACCAAGTCGAGGGGATGTTGGCGGTAAGGCGTGCGTTGGCATTGTTGTCTCAGGGTCTATTAACACCTGAAACATTAATGAGTTCATTGGTGGAAATTTATTTTATTCCAGAGGGCACTCTTCTTAATAAACAGCTTTTGAATTTCCAGCAGAGGAAGATTCATATTGGTTTAGTGGTGGATGAGTATGGTGATATTCAGGGCCTCTTAAACCTTAATGATATTTTGGAAGAAATTGTCGGTGAATTTGCGACTGATATTGAGCAAGTGCTTCTGCAGGTTCAAAAGCAAAAAGATGGAAGTTATTTAGTCGATGGTTCCATCAGTCTTCGAGATCTGCAGAGAATGACAAGTTGGGAATTCCCCAGCAGTGGGCCTAAGACTTTAAGTGGTTTAATCATCGAGCAGTTGGAAATGATTCCTATCAAAGGTATTGGTTTAAGAGTGGCGGGTTATCCGATGGAGGTTTTGGAAGTGGCTGATAATACGATTCGGATCGTGCAAGTGTGGCCAGATTTACATCGATAAAAGGCTTTACGCTGCTCGAGCTTTTGATCACTTTTATGTTGATCGCTTTGACGACAGTCTGGGGTTATGGGACTTGGCAGGATTTTTATTGGCGCCATCGATTGATCACAGAGGCTCATCGATTAGAAAGTCTTTTCCACTTTGCTCGTGAGCAAGCGATGTTTCGTTCTGAAACCATCGAGCTATGCAATTCCCACGATGATTTAAATTGTGATTCTCATTCTAGTCAGTGGACAGGAGATTGGTTGGTTCGCGGGCTTGAGTCTCAGGCCTTAAAGGTGAGCTCCAAAATAGCTCCGCCGTTTAGACTCAGCTGGGTAGCCGGTTTGGATCTTAAAAAAGAGTTGAGCTTTGATTCTAATGGTTTTACATCAGGGCAACAGGGTAGTTTTTATTTCTGCGCGCCTTCAAATTCAGATGTCATCGGGATTGCATTGATTGTTCTGCGTAGTGGGCGCTTGCGTCTTAGTAGTGATTATTCTAAGCTGCCAAAGTTTTGTGGTTAATTCATTGGAGTAATCGATGCGCATCATCTTGCTAGGGCCGCCCGGGGCGGGTAAAGGTACACAGGCTAAATTTATTGCCGAAGACTATGGTATTCCGAAAATTTCGACTGGGGATATGCTGCGTCAGGCCGTTCAAGACCAAACTCCCGTTGGCTTGATGGCGAAACAAGTGATGGATCAAGGCCAGTTGGTATCCGATGAGATCATTATGGCCTTGGTGAAGGAGCGTATCCAGCAGGCCGATTGTAAAGAAGGTTTTTTATTCGATGGATTCCCTCGAACTTTGTTTCAAGCCGAAGCCTTGCGTGAATTGGGTATCAAAATCGATGAAGTGATTGAAATCCATGTGGATGATGAAGAGATAGTGGGTAGGATCAGTGGGCGCTGGGTTCATCCCGCCTCAGGTCGAGTTTATCATGCTAGCTATCATCCTCCGAAGGTGGCTGGGGTTGATGATTTAACCGGCGAGCCTTTGATTCAAAGAGAGGATGATTCTGAATTCACCGTCCGTAAGCGTTTAGAGGTCTACAGGCAGCAAACGGCTCCTTTATTGAATTATTACCAGCAATGGATGGAGTCTAAAGACTCCATGGCTCCACAATTCCACCGAATCTCGGGTGCAGGCTCTGTCGACGATGTGAAGGCAGCGGTTAAGAGGGTTCTGGGTGGGTGAGTGAGGGGTTTGATACGTATGGTGCGAATAACTCCGCGCTGTATATCGCGTAGGTTGGTGCTAAGCCCTGCAATAATACCGAGCTCGAATACCTGATGAATTTCGTGCAGGGCGAGCCCAACATTCCCGTTCTTTTCTAACCTTTACAAAAAGAATATGTTGAATGGTGGGCACGCTAACGCTTTGCCCACCCTACATTTATGATTAGATGATTTGGTTAGAGGAAACAAAAAAGCCGCATAAAGCGGCTTCTTAACACAGACATCTTAAGAATTACCTCTTGGTAGAACGTCTTTTAGCCGCTTTTCTAACAACGCGCTTTTTAGCGTGTTTTTTCTTGGGGGCTACAGCATGATGGGCTTTCTTGCTCTTCTTAGCTTTAGTTTTTCCGCTGACTTTGAACTTCTTAGCTAATTTCTTAGCAAAAGCCTTTTCAAATTTAGCAGCAGCTGCTTCCATCACTTTCTTTCGGGCAGCTTCTAGTTTATGTATTTCAGTCAGTAGAGCCTTCGCTACTTTTGCCATTGCTACTTTTTCAGCGTGTTTCACTTTTGCTTTTAGCTCAGCATTTTTAGCAGCTAGTTTTTTAGCAAAAACTTTCTTCTGAGCGGCTAATTTCTTAGCGAATCCAAGAGAATGTTTTTTGCTGGCGTCTGGTTTACGAGGTTTAGAGGACTTTTTGGCGTGAGCCTTAGATGCAGTGCCGTGAGCGGCATGATGCACCTTTTTCTTGCTGGATGTTTTC
>CAIQCE010000302.1 GCA_903870185.1 uncultured Gammaproteobacteria bacterium | reverse complement strand
TCATCAGGGCACCCAGGATACTGGTGATGCCGAATATATGAACGCAGTCACTTCTCTTATCGGTCAACACAAAAAAATCCTTCTCAAAACGGATGAGTCCATATATGGCCCGCGCTGCGCTTGGGACCAACCTACACATTATATAGTCGCACTGTTAATTCTAAACGTTAACCTGCACCATCGCTTGGGAATAACCTACGTTTTCGATAGCATTTAGCTGGAGCTGTCGCCCTCTGGCTTGGCCAGAGGATCTAGGAGAATCTTTGCAAAATATAAAAAGAATAGCCTGATCTACAACATGCAATCTCTCTTTTAAACTCCATGAAAATTTTTCAAAACACGATTTAGCATGGCTTGTATTTTATCTCGGGATTTAATGCTCACTTGAGCTGAGTTCGCAAAATCACCCCATCGAGAAACAGCCTCTTTAACCTCCTCTATAATACTCATAGCTCTATCCTGCTTAATTGAAGCTATTTTTGCCAACTTTAAAAAATGTGAGACTTGTGGATTTTTCCCTTCCCCGCTAAAAGTAGTGCAATGCTCTCCAGCTGGGCCCGAAGAATAATTTAAGTCATAGGCGGGTGATACACACCAGGCACCCTCTTCATTCATCAGAAACGAAAAATTTTTAGCATGATCATCACGATTATGAGAAAGTGCATTAAAAACCGCATAACGAAATTGTTTCTCACATTCTCGAACATCCTTCGTTAGCCAAAGAGTTGTTTTCATTAAATATTCATAATCAAAGCTGGGGATGCGATGATCAATATGCAATAAACCACTCAAAGTATGCATGTGAATAAATCCTGCCCCTCTTCGATCAAAGCGCTTAACTCCAAAATATCCAGCACATTTTTTTGACTTAAATAATTTAGCCTCAGGCACATTTAAGCCCGCCTCAACAGCCATAAGATGGTAAGCATACTCTATTGACCCACTATCTTTTGGATCCAAAGAGGAGCTAAATTTAATAATCCAATCATCATGCCTTTGAAGCAAATCATTATTAGTAATTGAAAACTGATCATTTTTTTGCAAACTAACTAGAATTTTTGGCCTCGCACCCGCTGAAGACCCATTCATAACAAGAAGTTCATCAACATAACGATCATCTTCATTATCTTGAAATTCCAAACATTCAGTTGAAATTAAATCTAAATCTTTTTGAATTTTAATAAATGAGCTATCGGAAATTTCAGGTTCATAAAATAGAGCGCCCATCCCGCGCCTGCCTACATAGGCAAGCCGATCCAAAGGAGTCAACATTCCTGGGTTAATTCCAAGGCTAATTAACTTTCTATCTAAAAGTAAACGCCCCCATCCATCCGGTAAACTATCATTAAAAATACCAAACAATCCTTCAAATATTTTATCCTCACATCCTGTCACACCTAACTTTAGTGGAAGTTTAAAAGGTGAAAGCTCCAGCCCTAATTCAACAAAACTCGGAGCATATTCAAAATATATTTTTCTATCCTTAAGCCCCAATCTTCCCATGGGGACGAGCGTAGAACCCTGACAGTATTGTACGTGTATCATTTTTATTGACTGAAAGAGCATTATTTTCTCCCTCGTTTACGCACATTTTCTTTGATAATTTCATCTAAACTTCTCACCTCCATAGGTGAAACTGGCTTAAATAACTCTGTGAAATCATTTAAGGCCTCTAAAACTAAAGCTAGCTTTAGAAGCGACTCTAAGGAAATTTTTCCTGTATGTTCAAATTTCTTCAGCACCCCTAAACTGACAGCTGAACGCTCAGCCAGGCTCTGCTGACTTAAATTCATCGATAATCGCTTTTCTCGAGCCGATTTAGCAATATGCAGACTAAATTCAGAAGGGGAGAAATAATTAATAGCCATAATAGTATCTGTTATGATTTAATAATATTAATAGTAGATACTACAGTATCTGCAAATATTTTTCAAATCTTGCCTGGATTCTGCGTCGAGTGCGGGGCGGCCTAACAAGAACACGCACAGGGTTCAGGGCACCCACGTTGATCTTTCTGGGGTGGATTTTGGCTGGATCCCGCGAACAAGTCGCGGGACGACGGCGGAATGTTTGTAGGCTGGTCCCAAGCGACAGCGCGAGCCAACAAGTCCACCTATTCTTTTCAATAAACGAATAAGAGAAGTAGATTGTTTTGATAGCTACGTTGGCCCGTGCTGTCGCTTGGGGCCAACCTACAACAAATCACAATGAGCCTATCAACGCCTCCAATAACTCGGCATAAACAACACCAAGAGAGAGAATATCTCCAACCGTCCCGCCAACATAGCAAAAGTCAAAACCCACTTACAGCTAGAAGGAATGCTTGCAAAGTTAATATAGACCCTTCCAATACCCGTTCCCGTATTCGAAAGACAAGCCGACAAAGCACCAAAAGCTGTTTCAAAATCCAAACCCAATCCCAGCAAAATTAAAAACAAAACACTAAATAACGCTAAAAATACCGACATAAAACCCCACACCGCCTGCATCACAGCCTCTGATATAACCTGCTCCCCCACCTTAATCGCTAATACAGCTCGAGGATGGATCAATCGTCGCAGCTCTCGCATTCCTTGTTCACGAATCACCATCATACGAATCATTTTTAATCCGCCTGCGGTTGAAGCCGCGCAACCACCCACAATTGCAATAATCATCAGTAAATACGGCAAAAAAGTCGGCCACTGATTGAAATCAGCGACTACAGCCCCTGTTGAACTGCTGAGTGAAACCACTGTAAATATTGTTTCTAATAGGGTATGCCCGACGGGGGCATGAGGATAGGCCATCAATAGCGCAGAACCTGTGACTATAATAACTATGACCAACATTGCTAAATAAGCGCGAAATTCAGGATCCCGAGGATATACACTCAGTTTTCGTTGATGAAAACATTGAAAGTGCAACGCAAAATTAGTGGCCCCGAGCAACATAAAAATTATCGCAATCACATCGATCACATCGCTATGATAATAAGCAAAACTATTATCATGCATCGAAAATCCACCTGTCGATACGGTCGCAAAACTTTCCCCAATCGCATCGAATAATTGCATTCCTGAAACCCAATAGGCCAAAGCACAAATCAGCGTGAGTCCTACATAAATCATCCAAAGTGCTTTTGCGGTTTCTTTAATTCGAGGTTTTAATTTAGTATTTTTAATTGGACCTGCTGTTTCGGCTCGACACAACTGCATGCCACCCACACCTAACATTGGTAAAATCGCCACTGCTAATACAATGATTCCCATCCCACCTAAAAAAGTAAGCTGCTGTCGATAATATAAAATCGAATGCGGTAATTTTTGCAAATCAAATAGCACACTTGCACCCGTTGTCGTCAGACCAGAAACTGATTCAAAGAATGCATTATTAAAAGCCAGTGGATGAGCGGGATCCATTACAAAAGGAATAGAACCGAACAAAGACAGCACCGTCCAAAACAAAACCACCACTAAAAAACCATCTCGAGTTTTAAGCTCCTGTTGAGTTGACTTCGTCATCCACGTTAAAACCCCCCCCGTTAATAAAGTGATTAAAAAACTCATTAAAAATGGCTGTATCGTTCCATCATGATAATAGAGTTCGACGCCGATAGGTGGCAACATACTCAAACTAAACATCATCAATAATGCGCCAAGGATTTTAAATGTTGAAGCAAATCTCATTTATCATGCCCTTTAAAAAAACCAGAATGCTCTTGGAATAATCGTTCGACTTCGCGAATACTTCGTTTATCAGCTAAAAATAAAATGACATGATCCCCCGCCTCAACCATCAGCTGACTCTCTGCAATTAAAACTGCTCCATCGCGCACAATCGCACCGATGGTCGTGCCTTTCGGCAATTTAATTTCATCGATTATTCGGCCTACTACTTTAGAAGTTTTAATATCGCCATGCGCAATCAATTCAATCGCTTCAGCAGCTCCTCGTCGAAGAGAATGAACGCTTACCGCATCACCTCGACGAATCTGTGTCAATATAAATCCAATCGTCGCCTGCTGAGGGGAAATTGCAATATTAATACTCCCACCCTCGACTAAATCCACATAGGCAGTCCGAGTGATCAAAGCCATAACCTGCTTCACACCCAAACGCTTTGCTTGCAAGCAAGCTAAAATATTCGCTTCATCATCGTTTGTCACAGCACAGAATACATCGACATGCTCGATATTTTCACTCAAGAGTAAATTTTTATCGGCCCCTTCCCCATGCAAAACAGTAGTATTCGATAATTTAGCGGCGAGCTCCTCACAACGTTTACGATCCAGCTCAATCAATTTTACCTGATAATCATTTTCCAAAGTTTCAGCCAAGCAGCTTCCAATATTACCACCGCCTGCAATCATGATTCGCTTATAGGGCTCATGAACTTGCTTGAGTGCTGCCATCGCTGTGTGCACGTGTTGGCTCGGTGCAATAAAAAAGACCTCATCTCCAATTTCAATCGTTGTATCGCCCGTTAACTCCAGCGATCGATCATTTCTAAAAATTGCCACCACTCTCAATGGCACCTCAGGAATATAATCAGGAATTTGAGCCAGCGATTTGGATACCAAAGGTCCGCCGTAATATGGCTTCACGGCTAATAATTTAACCTTCCCCTCGGCGAAATCTATCACCTGTAAAGCACCCGGATGAGCAATCAATTCATGAACATAACTCGTCACCAATTGTTCAGGACTAATAAATAAATCGATGGGCAAATGATTTTTATCAAATAATTCTTTTCGAATTAAATAATGAGGGGAACGAATTCTCGCCACCTTCATCGGCGTATTGAATAATGAATAAGCAACTTGGCAAGCCACCATATTCGCTTCATCGCTATCGGTCACAGCGATAACCATGTCCGCTTCGTCGGCGCCGGCTTGTCTCAAGATATGAGGATAAGAACACCGCCCCAAGACCACACGAAGATCTAATTTCTCTTGAAGTTCATTCAAACGATTTTCATTGATATCGACGAGAGTCACATCATGACCCTCCTCACTCAAGCTCTCGGCAAGTGAACCACCGACTTGACCTGCACCCAATATAATAATCTTCATTGCAATATCTCCAACGGCTCCAATTGTGAAGCTCTATAGGCAGGATAACCACCTGCTATAATACCGACTCCTAACGCAACTGCCAATCCGGCAAGACTTGCGATTCCATTCCATGCAAAACCCCAATGCATCACCTGGCCTAATATTAAAGCCACCAATTGCCCTGTGATCAAGCCTAAAAGCCCACCGAGCCCACTTAAAATCCAGGCTTCCGCCAAAAATAAAAAACAAATATCAAAAGCCCGAGCACCAATCGCCATTCGGAGCGCAATCTCTCGTCGACGCTCATTCACCGAGACTAACATGATATTCATCACTCCCACGCCGCCCGTCAAAAAGGCAATAATCGCAATCGCTAACAACAAAGCCTTAAATGTTTGTTGTTGTTTTTGCATTACCTCCATCAATTGCTCGGGATTTCGAATTTCCAATGACCTCCCTTTGACCCATTGACTCAATTGATTCGCTAATTTTTTTTGACTGACTTTAAAATCAGACCCTTTTTTTAACTTGACCAGAAGATTATCGATCCCCAAATTTTCATCGAATACATAGCTCCTCGCGATCGGAATAATAATCGATTGATTTAAATTCATCATCATAAAACTATTCGGCGTTACAGGCTGCATTACCCCTACAATTGTAAAAATCAAGGAACCCAATTTAATTTGTTGATGAAGGGGGTCAAGCATCCCTAATGATTTCAGAGCACTCCCAACTTCTGAACCAATCACCGCATATGAATTATAGCGATCCAGTTCACTTACAAATCGACCCTGCTTTAATTGCAAATTTAATTCTTTCTGCATGGCTGAGGTTGTTGCGACAATCGAAGCTTCCACATAATGAGCGTTATAATAAACGGGCTGTCCAATAAAAAAATAAGGGATAATCGCTTTAATATTTTGATCGGAAGTGCTCAATTCATTTACTTGTTTTAAATCTAAATTCTTTTGCGAGTGATCCTCGATCGAAATAAAATTAGGTTCGACATTGATTGCTAAAAATTCTGTTCCCAAATTTTGAAATTCTTTTAATGCGGCATCCGTCGCTAATTGACCCGAAGCTATCAAGGCAACAATCGCTGCGCTTCCCACCCAAATCCCTAAAACCGCCAAAAAAGAACGAAGTCGATGCTGCCCTAAATTCAGCCATGCCATCTTCCATGTTAAAGTGGACGATCGAAGTTTCATGTGATGAACCTTCCATCTTTAAGCACAATTGTGCGATCACAACTGGCTGCGACTTCAAGTGAATGAGTTACAATAACCAATGTTAGATTTTGCTTTTGATTAAGCTCTGTCAAATAATTCATCACTTCTTGCCCATTTTTCTGATCCAAAGAACCGGTGGGTTCATCGGCTAAAATCACATCGGGCGCATTAATCAATGCACGAGCAATAGCCACTCGTTGCTGCTGACCTCCCGAAAGTTCTCGTGGTTTTATATCTTGATAATCTTGCATTCCGACACGCTCCAGCAATTCCAATGCATAAGGAGTCCTCAAAGAAAAATCACCATCGGTGTAGCTCACAGGCAACAGCACATTTTCTAAGACAGTTAATGTAGGCAGCAACAAGAAGGATTGAAATACAAAACCTAATGAACGAGATCGCTGACCTGCCAATTGATCAGCACTCAACCGACCCATATCCTTTTCCATAAAATAATATTGATCCAACTTCGCTCGAGTCAGCAGCCCTAAAATGGCTAATAGCGTGGATTTCCCAGAGCCGGAGGCCCCCATGATCGCCAACCGTTCGCCTCGATGAATCTTAAGGTTTAAATGGTGCAACACCTCTCGTTTCGGATAAGCATAACTTAGATTCTTAAGTTCAATCATGATGTCACTCATGAACTAAAACCTCTTCACCACCTTTAAGCCCTTTCAAAATACTAATTTCATCGGCTGAAGTTTCTCCTGTCACCACTTTCACAGAATGCACCTCATGTGTTTTAGGGTCCTGAACATCAACCATCGTTTCACCACCTTCCACTTTTACCGCCCCTAATGGCAATCGAATAAGTGGCACATGATGAATAATCAATTCTACTTTTGCTGTCATCCCAACGTGAATATGCTCTAATTCAACCGATGATATTTCAGGAATCAAAACCAGTACTTTAAATAATCCTCGCTTTGATATTTCCGCCCCCACCCCTTGAGCTTGCGGAGAAATTTCCACCACCTGACCTTTTAACTCTATACCGGGAAACCCTGGACCCGAAATCAGTGCAGAAGCTCCGATTTGAATTTGATTGATATCTGATTCATGCACTTCCAAATAAACACCTAGGCGATTTAGATCTGTGACTTGCAACAAGACCTGACCCAACTTAACAACCGACCCTTTCATTAAAGCTTGCTGGGTTTCAGAATGATTCGAGCTACTACTCTGTGGCATCAAAACCACCCCCGCCTCCGGAGAGTAAATCTTAAGGTCCTTAAAATCTTGCGCATACAAGGCTCGAATAGAATCTAAATTTTTAAGATCCATACCCTCCACGGAAGATTTATCTAAATCCGTCAATAACAAAATTTTTTCTAACTGCTGCTTTGCCTGAAAATATTCTAAATGACTCGATTCATTATTATTACGGGCAGCAATAAATTCCTCACGTGAAATAGCACCCACCTCATGCAATGCCTTAGCCGCCTTAAAATTCTCTTCAGTCGACTGATAATTGGTTTTCTTTTGAAAAAAATTACTGAATGCTTGTCGAAATTCACTAGCCAACTGCGTCGAATTCAGCGTTAATAATAATTGGTGCTCTTTAACAGTCTCTCCATACTCCACTAACATCCTATTCACGACCCCATCCACTTCTGAAACGACAGGATGCACATCGATAGGCACCACCTGCCCCTCGTAATAAAGATGAGAGGTGTTTTTAGAAACCTCAGCTACCACTTTTTGATCGGAAGATGATCGATCAGACCCATGACAAGCCGAAAGCAATAGAATCATTAATATAATTAATCGTTTCAAATTTTCAGCCTCTGACCTTAATTCCACGCTCTTTCAATACCACCCCTAATACTTGCTGCAAATTAACCACTGCGTTTAATAGACTTAAACGATTATTAATTAAATTAATTTGCTGCCCCAATAATAAATTTTCTTGCTGAGTCAAATCGAACACTGAAGCCTTGCCATAACTTTGCTTAAGCCTCGTATCCTCTAGCGCCTTTGTCTGAAGCTCCACCCCCTCTTCCGCAATTTTAATCTGCTCTTTTAAATTGCCGACATTACTAACTTCTGCTGTAATCTCACTCACCAGCGCTCGCTTTTGTTTTTCTAAAGCCAGTCGAGCTTGGTCATACGCTATTTTTGCGTTCACCAAAAGTTGCTCTTGATTTAAATTATTGATCGGCGCATTCAAACTCAAACCCACTTGTGGATTTGTATTCGTCGGTGAATTAGCCGTATCGCCAATTGATTTATTCAACAATAAATTCAACTGCCACCACTGCTGATCCTTCGCCAAACTAACAGCCCGCTCCATGATTTTTAAATTCTTAAGGGCTATTTGGTAAGCCGCATTATTTTTCAGCCCCAATTCAATACTTTGTTTTAAAGCTGGAACCTTAGAATCAGCTGCACCATTTAATTTTAAATCGAGTTTTAATTTTGCATCCGGGTCTAAACCTAAAAGCTGCAATAAGGTTTGATAATCCTGAGTTAAATTCAGCTCTTGCTCTTTTAATACTAACTGAGTTGCCGAATAGCTTACCCGTTGCTGAATCACATCACTTGGCGCCATCTTTCCCAATTTCACTTTCAACTCGAATTGTTTCAAAATTGAAAGAGATTGTTTTAAAGTTTCCCGCTGAACCTCTAAATTATGAAAATCAGAAACCAAAGCATAATAAGATTGAATCACCGCTACAACGATCAATGAGATATTATTGTCATAATTAATTTTAGCGATTTCAGCTACATCTTCCGCGTTCCATAATGGAATCTTGGTAACATTAGGTCCAAAGCCTCTGAGCAAAGGTTGAGTGATATTGAGATTTGCACCCCCTGCATCCCCCATTAAATCATTGGAATAATTCACACCCACACTTGTTCCAATCGGGGTCAGCACACTGATCCCGGGCGTTAGATTAAAGGCAGGCTTCTGACCTTTTTGATATTGAGTAGAACCTGTGAGATTATATTGGGGAGCGAAAGCATTTTTAGCGACTTCCAAAGCGAATTTATCGACCACACGCTGAAGCTCAAAACTCTCAACATCAGGATTATTACGCAAGGCTAAGAATATAGCCTCCTTCAAAGTGAGTAAGTGGGGTGTGTTATTGGCGGCATTCAAAGAGGGCTGCGCCAATATCCCTGTACAAAACAACCAAACCAACCACCTCAGTTGCTTGCCTAGCCTAAGCACCAGCTGCATAATTTCTCCCATTAACCGTCTAAGGATACCTTTTTTGTAGAGAAAGGAGAATCATGAAAATCATTGCTGACGATAAAATCCCCCTAATTGCTGAACTCTTTGGAATTCATGCTCAAGTCATTCAACGCCCAGGGCCCTTGATCACCCATGATGACTTAAAAGATGCAGATGTACTCCTGGTCAGAACTGTCACGGATGTGTCTCGTGAACTGCTGGCGGGTACCTCTATCAAGTTTGTCGGTAGTGCGACGGCTGGCATCGATCACCTCGATTGCGATTGGTTAGATCAGTCACGAATCCGGTGGTCTGATGCTAAAGGCGCCAATGCTCAGGCTGTTGCCGATTACGTGCTGGCTTGTATTGCTGCTTTACAATCGAGGAACTGGTTATCTCAAAATCCAAAGATCGGCATCATCGGCGTGGGTGAGATCGGCAGAAAAGTACTTAACTCTATACAAGTCCTCGGGTATGAATATAGGCTTAATGATCCACTTCGAGATTTAATAGAACCTGAATTTCAATCGACCCCTCTAGAAGATTTTGCTGATCTGGATTTAATCTGCATACACACCCCTTTAACAACAGAGGGAGATTTTCCTACTCACCATTTAATCGATGAAGCCTTTCTAAAGCGCCTGAATCCTCGATCTGTGATTGTTAACGCGGCTCGTGGAGGCATTATCGATGAACTAGCTTTATTGAACTTAGAACATAAGCCAACTGTTTGCTTAGATGTCTGGGAGAATGAACCCAACTTGAATTTAAATATGCTCAGGCTTGCTAAAATCGCCACGCCTCATATCGCAGGTTACAGCCAGGAAGCCAAATACCGGGCGACCTTAATGCTCTACGAATCCCTTCGCCCGTTATTTAATTTACCAGAGATCCAATGGGGCAATTGGTTGAGCTCGAGCTCCAGGCATTTAGATCTGCAAGATCCTGAATGGGGGAAAACGGTTTTGTCACTCTATAACCCATTCAAAGATACTGAGAAATTGAAAAGCATCTTATTAAATACCGTGCATTTGCCAGAATCTTTTGAGCAGCTTCGAAGGGAGTATGTATTGAGATCAGAATTTGCGGCCTAAAAATGCAGGGTGGGCAAAGCGAAGCATGCCCACCATTCCCATTCTTTTTATTTTTTCACACCGGCAACTGCAGCTGCCCCACCCGCCCCAGCTGAGGGAGGAGGGTTGCGTGAAAGTTCCAAATTAACTGCATCCGTTCCTTTTCTCTTCGGACGAGGAGGAGGAGCAGCAACATGAGCGGCACCTCCGCTACTGGGAGAAAGAGCATGTGCTGCTCCTAGTCCAGGAGCAGCATGGCCGCCACGAGCTGGAGGAACAGGCACTGCTACCGCACTCGCCCCCCTCCTTGCTTGCAGTGCTGAAAGATACGAAGGGGTTTGAAAAACTGCCATTACTAAATCATGAGACTTAACAAACTCTTCTAAGGCTTTTTTTGTGCCTTCCACTTGGGGTCTCGGATCAGGCTTATGAAGAAAAGCAGGAAGGAACTTCGCCTTAAGCGTATCAAGTGAAAAACCGCTGGGTTGTGCGTAACCTCTCAAGTCATCCAATCGTTTATTTAATGCTGTCACCTTAGAGTCATACCCAATGTATTGATCACAGGCTTTGATCTCACTCAATGTCACGTCTAAAGCCTTAGTCACCAACTCAGTATCGAATTCCCCTTCTTCTTGCAAAACCTTCTCTACAGCAGGATTCAATGTCGTTAAAGCAACATCAGAAGGTGGATTAAAGAATTTGATCAGACTACTCACAATCAAAGCGACGGATACGACCAGCAATGTTGCTGCAATAGCACCCAATATTGCCCAGCCTGGAGGTCCCATTACCCCTGCTAATGCTGTCCCACCAAACATTGCCATCGCAAACGGAGCCGCATTAATAGCAAAAAGACTGGTTAGACCACCCACTCCTCCAATTACAGGGACCGATGCCACTGCTGTAGCAATGAGAGGCGCTATAAAACACAGCATCGGGAATGAAATCCCTATTTTCAAAATCCATGAACGAGCCGTATTAGCCCATCCGCCTCGATGAACAGCGACCTCCTTACCCACCTGACGCTGATGCATAAATGCTGTAATCACTGAAAAAGGCGGGATGATATGACCCAACCCCAGTAAAATCCCACGGAATACAGCATAAACCTTAGACTTTTCCACAGCCTCTTTTTTGATATGTTTTTTATGCCAGTTTTGTTCACCTGTTTCAATATCGTTAAGAGCCTTGTTTTTGACGCTCTCATTAATTTTTTTCAAATAGTCTTCCGGACTCAAATATCCATCTGGATGACTGGAAACACTTAAAAATTCCATGGCAATTTTAGCAATTTCTATTTTCTGTAAAGACGGGTCTAAATCTCTAAATTTGGCCCCTCCAGTAAACTCAGTTTCTTCCAACGCTTTGATTAATTGTCGCTCTTCGTCAATCAAAGTACGGACGCCGCTATCTTTAAAATGAGTGGATAAACGAAGGACTAATCGATCATATATCTTCTTTGCATCTGGATTGTCGTCAAAGGGGGCTGGAGGAGTTAGGGGTGGAGGCGGAGCAAGAATTAGACCTCCCTGTGCCTCTAAATATTGACTGATAGCATCATGATATTGTTGCCAGATCGACTGCCATACTTCATTAGGATCTTCACTTGCAGGAGCAGTAGTCCTGCTTCGGAATTGGTCAGCGAGCGCATTTAAAAAATCGGTGCTAGCTGTCCCAGCATTAATTGAATTTATTGCACGCTCAAACTCATTAGGATCAATTATTCGAGGATAAGTTGCACCCCTCCCTAAGCGTCTATCCAAGGCATCATGGTAGTGCCTCCATAGTTCAGGCCTCAGATCAGGCCTCGTAGCTGGGTTATATGCTCCTGCCAAACCCCCAATTAATCGATCACTAGCATAATAAGACATTGGATCAGCTGGAGCTAGCGGGGCACCTCCCGCTAAAGAGTCAATCAATCGATAAAACCCATTTCGATCTATTACTCTATCTAAAGCTGCAGGCGGCGCTGATGGTGGTGGTGGTGCTGATGCTCGCATTTTTTAATCCCTCTACCCTAAAATTTAACTATAGTTACCACGGTCTGCTTACAAACTACTTCCCTGACACACCAGGACTTCTTCTAGCAGCAGCAGTAGCCTCAACACTGGCTATAGCCCATTCATCTATTTGAGCCAAATTAATCGGCGGCCTAGTTGCGGCAGCCGACTGTGAACTTGGAGCGCCAGCCGCAGCAGCTGGTGCTGGTTGAGGAGCCGCAGCGGAAGTAACCACCAAAGAGCTTACACCTAAAGCGGGTGCGGAAATTGCAGCTGCAGCACTAGTAGCACTAGGCCAAGCAGGAGGTGTCGCCCATGCAGGAACAGGACCTGAAGCACCTGTCATACTGTAGGGAAGTCGGCGAGATGGCGCGCTTGTAATATCAGCCCTCCCCCCACCAGCAGTGGCTGCATGGCCTTGAGGACCTGGGGTTGCTCGAGATGCATCGCTTGCTACTAAAGCTGCAAAACCAGTCAAAGCGGGTCTACCTACGCTCGCGCTGAGTTGTTGTGGCTGCGCTCTAGGAGCAATTACGGGTTGTTGAGCACTTGGAGCAACAACGACTGTGGCAGCTGATTGTGATTGCAGTTGTTGCTGTTGTGCTGCAGCCGTTGGCGTTGCGTTAGCTTTTTTTAATGCTTCAGCATCTAACCAACGGTCCTTGCTCAGGAAGTCCACATGAGTTAAATGAGCCTTATCATCTGATAGGCCTGCATTCACAATCGCCAAAAATGGATGAAGATTGCCTTGGCGCAATGCCCCCTCAGCTTCAGCATATTTTTCTGCTGCCTCTTTCGGAAGTTCGCCAAGATGGTGTCTAAGATGAGATTGAATATCATTCAGCGTATTGATAGCTGCTTCAATGAGCTCAGGATCTAAACCCAACGCTTTCACGGCATCGGCTTCAACTTTTGATAACCCATATTCATTAGTAACCCAACTAAAGAAAGGTTCAATAAACTTTTTGCTAAGCCATACGCCCAAACCCGAATAAGCGACTAAGGCACCCAATACAGCACCTACGATTAATCCGACAGGACCACCAGCAGCTCCAGCCACAGCACCTATTAATAGAGGCAAGAATAATCCCAATAAAATACGAGAGGTGATTTTTCCAGCCCCTCGCCTTTGAACATCCGCATTATCAACTCCCCTAAGCCTTTGGACCTCAGCATTGTCAATTCCGCGAAGCCTAATGCCATCACCTAGAGTTTTATCGAAGAGATACATCAACGGATAAGCGGCCAAAAATGGAAGGCCCAATAAAACAGTAGCCGCCATGGAAATGCCTTTCTGCCAACCCGGAGTTTCATCAGGCGCATAGTGCCAATAAAACATTGCTCGCCATAATCCTTTTCTAAAACCGATATCTTTGAATTTACCAGCCCCTTCGCTTAAATCTGTTTCATCCGAGATGAACCCTCGATGTGCCTTTCTTTGATCAGCCAACTCACTTAGAACATCAGCCTCTTGTAGAGCATCTGATGCCCTATCTGCATTATTAAAATCTGACACCATCGTTTTAAAGCGATCGGCAAACTTAGTTCTCATTCTGCCTTGATATTCACGGAATGCTTTATTCTCTATCGTGGTCTCTTTCCTCAATGCATTTCTTCTCTGCGTATCAGTCATCGGATCCAAGGGAGCAGCTTGAGCTTGCATAAGTGGCACTCTCTGGCCTTGATTTCTTTGAGCACGAGCAGTTGGCGCGAATGGCACACCATGAGAGGCATCGGCCTCTTCATCATCAGAATCATCAGCAGGCCATGCACCAGCAACACCAAGTACAGCACTACCTATTTGAAGTGGTTGCGGAGCAGCGGCACCAGAAGCTGAAGTTAAAGCAGGGGCAGCAACACCAGCACTGGCTGATGCGACGGCATCTGGGTCCGCTGCTGCACGTAGATGAGAAGGTCGTGAACCGATAGCCTGCGTGGCGCGCCGGTCACTTTCAGACATTCGGGTAGGCCCAGGCAAGTCTACATCAGCTGGAGCTGGAGCTAGGGCAGAAGCGGCAGCAGCAGAAGCCCCTTGCACTATAGCTTTTTCTCTAGCAGCCACATACGCAGCAGCCAATGGTTCTAACACGTTTACATCGTCACTATCTGAATCTAATCCTTCCAAATAAATAAAGATGGCATCGAGAGCATGATCCACTTGTGTACGAGCAGGGGAATCAATAACCCGCTCAACGATAGTCTGTTTCTGTTTATCTATTTGGATATCAAGAATTTTATCGCCAATTAGACGAACCTTACTTCCTTCATTACCTAAATTAAAATCAACCTTAGCGTATTCATTACTGTTTGGCTTTAAAGGCACAATCTCATGCATAAGATACATTTGATATTTTGTTTTAGCAGCAACATCTAACTTTGCCATTTTCACTACCTCTCTTATTAAACTCAAATTCTATTAGGGCGTTCTGTTCTCGGCTTTAGAGATTCAGAATATCCTATGCCTTTATATCAATCTAGCAAGCTACTCTTAAGAAAGTATTAAGAGGGCATGCTGAAATTTCTCTTTTGCCTTAGGCATTTTGGTGCCTGGCTCCAAAATTCATTGCGGTTTTTTCTTGTTAGGCCGCGCTTCGCTTGGCACTAACCTACAAATGGCACTAACCTACAACTATCGCCAACCTACGCTCTTCAACCCTCAAATTCTAGCAGCTTTTTATTAAAAAGCTTCCACTGGATCTACATCGATGGACCAACGGACTTCCCGACTGGTTTTATCTTGAACCAGCCGCTGAACTACTCTTTGCAATTCAGCCTGCAACTGAGATCGATTACTAGCCTCCAAGATCAATTGAGCTCGAACGCGTCCTGCCTTGCGCTCCATCGGAGCGGGAATAGGACCCAAGATTCGAAGATGCTTAGAATGAATCTGAGACCTCAGCTTTTCTAAAAAAACCCGAGGCTTTTCTTTATGAGTCGATTCAGCCCGAATCACCGCCATATGGGTGTGAGGAGGCAATCCGGCGGCAATTCGCTCCTCCAACAAGGCTTTCGCGAAATCCGGATAACCTTGATTTAAAAGTAATTGCAGGAAAGGATTATCAGGATGATGCGTTTGAATATAAACCTCTCCCAATATCTCTGCCCGACCGGCCCGACCTGAAACCTGCACAATCAACTGCCCCATTCGCTCCAACGCCCTAAAATCGCTGCTGAATAAACCCCCATCCGCATCTACGATCGCTACCATACTCAAGGCGGGAAAATGATGGCCTTTAGCCAAAAGCTGAGTCCCAATCAAAATTTTCGCCTCTTCATCCTGCACCGATTGCAACATGGATTCCAAGCTTCCTTTGACGCGAGTGGAATCACGATCGATACGCAAAGTTTTATATTGCGGGAAATGTTCTTGAACCGTTTCTTCTAATTGCTCGGTGCCTTGACCCACTGCAAAGATTTCAGGCGATCCGCAAGCACCACATTTTTGAGGCACTGGTTTTACCGATTCACAATGATGGCAGCGAAGCCGAGGAGGATTTTGATGCAGATTAAATTTAGCATCACATCGATCGCACGTCGCCATCCAGGCGCAATCGTGGCACATCAATACCGGTGCATAACCTCGTCGATTTAAAAACAACATCACCTGTCCACCGGCTGCCAGGTGTCGCCCCATCGACTCTAATAATTTTGGACTCAAACCACCCTTCAAAGGTTGCTGACATAAATTCAGCAAATGAATTTGTGGTTTTTGAGATTCACCTGCGCGCTCGGGCAACTGCAGATGCTGATAACGTTCGCGTTTTAAATTATAAAGACTTTCCAAGGAAGGCGTCGCAGAACCCAAGAGCACAGGAATATTTTCCAGCTGCGCACGAAACACCGCTAAATCTCGAGCCGAATAACGAAAACCAGTTTGCTGTTTAAATGAAGCATCATGTTCTTCATCCAAAATTATAATGCCTGGATTCTTCCAGGGGAGAAAAACAGCCGAGCGAGTGCCGACCACGACTTGGGTCACACCCTCTTGAACTTGTCTCCAAACATCGGCTCGTGTTTTGTCCGTCAACCCTGAGTGATAGGCCAATACTGAAAACTCAGGAAATCGCGCTTGGAAACGTGCGAGTGTTTGCGGGGTCAATGCAATTTCTGGCACCAACACCAACGCTTGCTTGCCTTGTTTTAATAAACGATCGATGGCTTGCAGATAAACTTCCGTCTTACCGCTGCCCGTCACGCCTTCTAATACAAAACATTGAAAGCCGGAAGATGCCGCGATTTGTTCCATACATTTTTGTTGATCAGGGTTGAGACTGAGGGGACGTACGTAAGTTGTCAACTTACTAGAAGAGCAAGTTGACAACTTACGTACGTCCCCTTTAAACGGTTTCCCCTGTCGCAAAGCTTTCGGCAAAACCCCGAGCATCACTTCCCCAATCGGGTATTGATAATATTGACTCGCCCAATGTGTGAGTTTCAACCAAACAGAATCTAGCAAGGGTTCTTCGTCGAGTACTTCCAAAGCGGGTTTCAATTTTTTAGGATCGATTTCAGAAGTTTCCAATACCTCTAATAAAATCCCCACGACTTCACGCCGACCAAAAGGCACTTTGATGCGAAGTCCCGGCACCCAAGTCGTGATTTTAGAATCAACCGGCGGCCAATAATCGAAGCATTGATAGAGTGGAGAAGGAACCGCCACTCTTAAGATAGGAGTCTTTGGAATCATTCGAGCATCATACAGCACTGAGGGGACGTACGTAAGTTGACAACTTACTAACGCCCCCTTTGAATCTATCCCCCTGCACGAACAGGTGACATACGAGGACCTAGAGAAGAACCTTTTTGCGATTCCTCAGCCGGGGTCATCCTCTCCACAAACCAGTTAACGTCACCAAAGTGCTGTAGCTTTTCCCTAACACCAGCTACCGATTCCTGAATCATTCCAAATCCTCTAGTTTTAAGTACGCTGCCATCGAATTTATTTCTAGCTTTTATGTAAGCATCATAAGCAGCTGAAGGCATTTTGATTTGGATAGTGGGTGTGGCTTGAGCTCCATTCGATAAGCCAGGACTCACAGGAGGGACGACTGCATTGGGCGCCACTGAGGCTTGACCCGCTGCAGCTGGAGCTGGAGCTGGAGCTGGAGCTGGAGCTGGAGCCGGGGCCGGGGCAGCAGAGGCAGCTGGCTGCAAATTCGGACGAGCTTCTAAATATTTAGCCCGCTCTTCTCGAGCCTTAGAAGCCTGCACTATTTCCTGATGCTGACCTAAACGATCCGGTGCAATAGCCGGCAAATCTTCCTTCAATGCAGCACTATCAAATTGGTTTAATGTGATCTTTCCTGTTAACCCACTATTCTCATTGTAAAATTGAATAAAAGGCGCTGGGTTACCCGCTTTTAAGGCATTTCTAATTTCATCAAGTGGTTTTTTCTCATCCTCTGGCACAACTCCAAGACGCGCCTTAATTCGATCCTCAGTTTTATTAATATAGGAAATAGCCTGTTGAATCGCATTAATATCCAGATGAGGGTGAGCTGCTTGAAAGGCTGTTTTCTCAACCTTATTCAACAGATTTCTTTCCCCTTTAATCAGTCCTTTCACCTCCTCCCATAAATTCAAACCTTCGGGATGCTTAAATTTCACCCCAAGAGCTCTGAGAATGCTTGAACCCACTCGAACTATTGGATAAGCCAATATCGAAAGAGGAGAAAGTACGGCACTCAGGACAACCTTCGCACGCAAGGCCATAGGCCCCCAAAAGTGATTATCTTCTTCTGCTTTCTGCAGCAGCCCCTCCCAATCAACCTTATCCTTACGGACATAGTCAAAAAAGAACATTTGTCGCTTTAAATTTTCGGCAAAAGAAAAAGTAGGGGTAGCCGGCGTTTTGTCGCCTTCATAATAATTTTGCACATGAGCTTTAACTTGTTTACTGACATAGGCTTCACCAGGCTGACTGAATAAGATTTTTGCAGTTTGTTTGATCTCATCCCCAGATGCTGCGAGCACGGTGCGATATTTTTGCATCATCTCATTTTCCTGCCGGAGCTGTGCTTTTGAAAGCACTCGTGGAGGCCCACCGACTGGAGGCATAGCAGTCATTGCTTGATCCACTGCAGTATATATTCCCGCACGTGCGAGTTTTTTTGTTCCCGCTGCCTCCTTACGAGCATTAAAATTGGTTATCAATGCCATCTGAGCAGCATTAGCCCCTTCAGGAAGCTCAGGTGCTATTACATGAAGTTCGGAACTATCGAATTCTTTAATTCCAACAGATGCACCGTCGAGACGCTTCTCATTGGTGAAATCAATAAAAGGCTTTGGATTACCCAGGATTAATTGCTCTCTGATTTCTTTAATTTCTGCTGCAAATGCTGCCGGGACCGACCCCCCCAGTTTTCGAGCAATCATTCTCTGTGTTTTATCCAGACTATCGATCGCTTTTTGAATGGCTTTGGGATCGAGATCCTCATCCAACCCAGCTAATTCAGATTTAGATAATTTACCTGCCCTGTAAAAAAGACCTTTCCATCCATGCTTACTTGGATTTCCAATCATGGTTTTAACAAAATTGGCGGCCTGCATAACTCCTATTGCAAAATTCTTAGCCCCTGTATAAGCCAATGCACTTAGATAAGCTGGGCCCGTCACCAGGAGCACTGGAATACCCGAATAAGTTAGCACTGCTGAAACCCAATACTTGAGTCTTAGCTGACTAATTTGCTTCTCGTTCATCCCTGCAGTAACTTTTCCCCACTCCACTTCACCTCTGTTGACTAAAACAGCAAAGAATAGAGTCCTACGAACTTTTTCAGCAGCAGAAAGAGATTGCCCACCCCTGCCCTGATCATAAGCAAGGGCCTCCGCTGATATGACTGAGTCTACTAGATCTCGACTGGTTGGGAATTTGCTCGCTGCTTGTGCTTTTTGAGTTTTTTCGTGGGCTTTAATTTGTTTTTTAAAATTAATTATGAGTGTTCTTGCTTTCCTTTCATGAGCCTTCCTCTGCTCGGGCGTTAATGGCTTACCTGTAGGAGTAGGAGCAGGTGCAGGCTGGGATACTGGAATAGGTTGGGACGCGACGGCAGAACTTGGGGCAGCAGTAACAGGGGCGCCTGTTCGGGTAGGCCCTCCTGTAATACCAGTAGCCCCTTGCGTAGGGCCGGCAGCCCCTGATGAAACACTGCCAGAAGATAGGTTGGGTGTCGCTGTTGCACCTGCAATTGCGGCACTACTAAAGCCTGCAGCCATTAATTGCGCAGTAGTAAAGCCGGCTAATCTTAATTCTGCTACTGTAAAATTCCGCCGCTTTAAATCATCCAGTGACTGACCTGTAATTCCATGTGAATCAAGTAACTTTCTTAATTCCACTTCACATTGCTGAATGGTAAGTCCCGTCCTCTTAGCTAATCGCTCTAGAGTAATCCCAGGATGATAATCCTCGTACTCATAAAGAGAATAACCACTAGAGATAGGATAATCAGCTTCACAAGCAAAACCAATAAAACCTATTTCTCGAGACTCCGGCTCATCGGCTAAATCCGCAAGGTTTTGATTTAAATCTGCTTCATTGAAATCAAGCAGTTCAGTTACAGGGTTATACTGGATGCCAGAATTTATTTCGGTCAATTGCTGAGCCCATAAATCAACCACCTCTGATGGCAAAGAATCCGGGAATTGCTCTTTAATCTGCTGGTCTAATGATGCTTCATCAGCATCCCCCGATGCATTCTTCCCCGCGCCCTTAATAACCTCGCCCATAAGGGCTTTTAAGTTAAAAAGCTCTAATACTCCTTTTTTATTTCCAACCCTCTCACGCTTAACCTGGATCACTTCTGGAATTTTTAAAGAGGGAGGTCCCACCTCACCAGCGATTATAAATTTACTGGCAAGCTCTTTTATGCCATTTCTCAATTCTTGAACTGTAGCCACATCCCTCTCCTGTCCTGCTAGAATAATTTACTAAGTCTAGCATTTTTTGATTAAAAAGCTCCTTCCTAATATAATGCCTTTCAATATTTAGGTGCCTGGCACCTATGTTTAAAATTTGAACAATTACAAGGGGATTGCATGAGCGTTTATAGCACCAGTGAGTTTAAAAATGGTTTGAAATTGATGCTCGATGGAGATCCTTGCAGCATTGTCCACAATGAAACGATTAAACCGGGTAAGGGCCAGGCCTTTAATCGGGTGAAATTACGCAACCTTAAAACGGGTCGTATCTTGGAGCGAACCTTTAAATCGGGGGAAACTTTGCCGGGTGCCGACGTGATGGATTTGGAAATGCAGTATCTCTATAACGATGGAGACCTCTGGTATTTCATGGCTTGTGATTCCTTTGAACAACATGATTGCAAAGCTGAAGCGATTGGTGATACGAAGCAATGGTTGAAAGAACAAGATGTCTGCATCGTTACCATGTTTAATGGATCTCCCCTATCGATTGAGCCTCCAAATTTCGTCACCCTGAAAATCACTGAAACCGAACCGAATCTTCGAGGCGATACCAGCGGCGGAGGTGGAAAACCTGCGACCCTGGAAACGGGCGCCGTGGTGCGCGTACCCTTGTTTGTCGGTGAAGGTGAATTGATTAAAGTCGATACTCGAACTGGGGAATACGTTTCTCGCGTTAAAGAATAATGACTGAATCTTGGAAACCAACGGCTTCTTTAGACAATCTTCGAATGAGGGCGAAAGCCCTCAGAAAAATTCGTGATTTTTTTGAGGAATGCGGTGTGATGGAAGTTGAAACACCTGCACTCTCTCAACACGCAGTGACGAATCCTTATATCGAAAGTTTTAGTGCAACTTATCAACGAGTCGGATTGCCTGATCAAGATTTTTATCTGCAAACCTCTCCCGAGTATGCAATGAAACGTTTACTCGCAGCAGGCAGCGGTCCGATTTATCAAATGGCGAAAGCGTTTCGTAATGGCGATCAAAGTGAATTGCATAATCCTGAATTCACGATGCTAGAATGGTATCGACCAAATTTTAATTCTGATGAATTGATGGATGAAATCGATGCTTTGTTAAAATGCATTCTTGATTCTAAACCTGCAGAAAGAATCACCTACCAAAACTTATTTTTGAAATTTCTGAATTTCGATCCATTCAAAGTCAGCGTTTCAGAATTACAAGCCCTCGCAACAACGAATGGTATTCAACTTCATACCAATGAAGAATTTGATCGTGATACTTGGTTGCAATTGTTGATGGGGCATTTGATTGAACCTCAATTAATTTCGCCGATTTTTGTAATCGACTTTCCCGCCAGCCAAGCCGCTCTCGCTCGATTAAAGCCAGAAAACCCCGAGGTATCGGCACGGTTTGAGCTCTATATCGATGGAATGGAAATCGCAAATGGTTTTCACGAATTACTGGATGCAGAAGAACAACGAAAACGATTTGAAGCAGATCGATCGATGCGAGCTCAATTGGGCTATCAAGATGTTGCACTCGATGAATATTTACTCACTGCATTAAAATCAGGATTGCCGGATTGCTCCGGCGTCGCACTGGGAATCGATCGGTTATTAATGGTGGCCGCGAAAACGAAAAGAATCGCAGAGGTAATTAGCTTTAATTGGGGCAATGCTTAGATATTGTTGGCCCCAATGTAGATTGGTCCCAAGCGCAGCGCAGGCCAACAAATCAAGACACCAACCTACATTTGACTTTATTTTACCAGCCCTACTTCTTCACCCATCTTCAGCGCACCGCCAGCTTTCAAAGTTGAAGAAAAACTAACCGCTTCTTTTGCAAATAAAATAATTACAGTCGAGCCCATATTAAATCGCCCCATTTCATCGCCTTTTTTAAGCTCTATGGCTTGAGTTTCATAATCCCATTGCTGGATGGTTTTTCGGGCAGGGGGAGTCACCACTCCATGCCAAACTGTTTCAATGCTACCAACATTAGTCGCGCCGACTAAAATTACCGCCATCGACCCTACTGAAGTATCAAAGATATTAATCACTCGCTCATTCATTGCGAATAAATTGGGAATCGCGGCAACGGTTGCTGGATTCACAGAATATAATTTTCCTGGCACATGAATCATCTGTTCGAGTTTTCCGGAGAGCGGCATATGCACTCGATGATAATCTTTAGGGGCTAAATAAATTGTCATGAAGTAGCCTTGCTTAAATCGTTCAGCTAATTCTGTTTCGCCACCTAATAAATCCTGCAATTGATAATAATGGCCTTTGGCTTGTAGAAGCTGCAGATCTTTAATCTCACCTAACTCGCTGATCACTCCATCGCAGGGAGAAACCACAGCTTGAAGATTTTCAGCAATTGGCCGAACGCCTGGCTTGAGCTCGCGAGTAAAAAATTCGTTAAAATTTGCATAGTGCTTAGGGTCGAAAGCTTTGATCTCATCGATATTTACCCCATAGTGGTGGATGAAATAGAGGATAAATAAATTTTTAAGAAATCCAGCTTTCCATTGGCACAGGTGGCCGGTTAAGCGTGAAATAGCATGCAAGGGTAATATTTTTTGTAAATACACTAACAAGATCAAACTCCTGGGAAGCAAAAGATGAAAGAATATAATACACTATTCACTTTGAGTGTATAAGTTTATGGGGCAATCAAAATATGCAGGGTGGGTAAAATGTTAGCGTTCCCACCAACCATTATAAAAGAACGGGTTTGTCGGGCTTGAAACACACAGCCTGGCCTACACGGTAGATAGTTTGGCGATACCGGAACTATAACTATTTAACTGGATCCCGCGGACAAGCCGCGGGACGACGAAGCGGCGGGACAATCCCGCGAACAAGTCGCGGGACAGCGGCCTTAGCGGGACGACGAAGCGGTGGGTCAAGCTGGGGAATGATGAGGTGAAGGTTAATTGAAAATATATTTAGTCGGTGGTGCTATTCGGGATGGATTGCTAGGACATAACATTCAGGAACGTGATTGGGTGGTGGTGGGATCCACCCCTGAAGAAATGCTAGCTCTAAATTTCAAACCCGTTGGAAAAGATTTCCCCGTTTTCTTGCATCCTAAAACTCATGAAGAATACGCCCTCGCAAGAACGGAACGAAAAACAGGGAAGGGTTATAAAGGTTTCGTGTTTCACACTTCCCCTGATGTCACCCTAGAAGAAGATTTAAAAAGACGAGATCTAACGATCAATGCAATCGCTCTCCCAAAAGAAGCTTTTATTAACAACGAAATTGACAACTCTCAATTAATCGACCCCTATGGTGGCCAAGCGGATTTAGAAAATAAATTATTACGCCATGTTTCAGATGCCTTCAGAGAAGACCCGGTTCGAATTTTAAGAATCGCTCGATTCTCAGCTCGATTTCCGGATTTCAAAATTCACGAATACACTTTGAGATTAATGAGCGAGATGGTCGAAGCCGGTGAAGTTGAAGCATTGGTCAGCGAACGTGTTTGGCAAGAATGGTCTCGCGCACTGGCAGAAGAACAACCCATTCGTTTTTTTGAAACTTTGGAAGCGTGCGGGGCTTTGAAACGATTACTGCCTGAGCTCAACATGAACTCAGAAGGGATGAAGATGCTTGAAACAGTTCGACTGGATAATGCTCTTCGGAATTTTCAAATTGAATTAACAAAAACAGAAATCAATCCCCAAGAATTTAATGAGTTGCACTCCATCTCACGCTTCGCCCTTTTAATGCACGATTTAAAAGCAGACGCAATTAAAAACATAGGGCAACGTTATCGGGTTCCACGAGAATATATGGAGCTCGCTGTTTTATTAGAAACCCATTTAAAAAACTATCAACTGTTAGAACACCACGATGCAAAATCTGTATTAGATTTATTGACGACTACGGATGCGCTTCGAAGACCAGAGCGTTTCGAGCATTTCCTGATTCTATGTGAAACTTGTTCGCCTTCTATTCCATCAAAAAAATTAGATCTTTTAAATGCATTAGAAAAAATAAAATCAGTGGACACACAAAAATTATTGGCACAGGGTTTGCAAGGTAAAGATTTTGCAGAGGCGTTGCATTTGGAAAGGCTTGAGGCACTAAGCCGTCGCCCTCTGGCTTGACCAGAGGACCCAGGAGAATTTGGGTACAAGAAAAACCAAGGGGTCGAGGCATGCCTCGACCCCTCTTTCACTTTCCTTTAACGACCACTATTCTGTTGTCTTATACTAGTACCTACTAGTAGGACAGCCTCCCGCCTTTCTTCTTGCGCTAAATCATGACCAGCTGATACAGAAGCTACTAGTACCACCTGAGGTGCTACTGGTGTGCGACGTACTTCTGCTGCTCCTATTGTATTCGCTAGAGGAGTTTGCTGCTTACGGTGAGATTTGACCCCCAAAAGCACACGAAAAAACTCTCTTAGCAAATCAAAAAGCCATTGACCCCACGATTTTTTCGGTGGCTGTTGAACAGACACTTCAGTATCAGAACTTGTGGCGCGCATAGCAGTAGCTAAATCTTCAGCACCGCTAAAGGAGTCAGTGCGCATACTTCCCATTGCTTCAGGCAATCCTTCTAGAGCAGTCGCTTGGGCTTGGTGGCCCGTAGCGGCTGCAAGAATAGCTGCCATAGGTGTTTCTGGGGCAGCGGCTCTCTGTTGTGGCGCTATTGGTGCTATAGGCGGTCGCGCAGGCAAACTCATCCTTCGGCTACCTTGTGATTCTTTATTCCCTCTAGCGGGCACAGCCAAGGAGGCAGAGCGTAATCTAGATTCACTATTTCTTGTCGCTGCAGGTGCTGGAGACTCTTCAGAAAAGGACTCCCCTCCCACTGAAATACTGGCTTGAGCTTCCTTCACACGATCAACTGCACTACTGAATTCGGAACGTAGTTCAACATCAGTATCAAATGCACTTGTTTGAGCACTCCTTAGTCTCGATTCAAACGCCTCTAGATTCTCTGCTGCAAATTTCTCTTCTGCTTTTGCTTTTTCAATTTTTGCATCCAGTTTTGCAGTAGCATTCGCTAGCGTGTCTTTTGCTGCTGCTACCTCAGCCTTCTCAGCATCTGACTGAGCGGGCCTTCCTCCCAAGCGAGAAATTATATCTTCTAGGGCGGATTTTGTCCGATCTTCTTCTCGCTCAAGCACACTTAACATTTGATTTGAAAACGCTCTCCTAGCTACTAACCAGCGTGTTTGTGCTCCCACTAGGGATTCTAGAAAGTTTGCTACTCGGGTTTGAGCAATATTCATCTTATCCAATGCCTCTTCAACATCAGCTGACAAATCAAATTCAGATGTAGCTGCAGCTGCCACTAATTGAGGGTACTCAACTATTGCTGTTCGAACAGCTTTGATTGCCGCTTCTGCTTCGGCACGAGCCTTTTCAACCTCATCCGAAACTGCTTCAACGTTGGTGGTTGCACTTTGAAGCTCTGCTCGCAGTCGAGCCAAAGCCGCGCTATTGGTTGCCTGGTATTCCGCTTCTGCGGCCGCTCGAGCAGTTTCATCGGCTGCTCTTGCATCAGTTGGAGTTGTGATTGGCATTTTCTTTTCCTCATCGTATTGCATTACAGTATCAATCTGTTCGTAGCTTAAAGGCAGCTTAGCAATCCAACCTTAATATAGTATTAAGAGAATTAACCTTTAGCCATAGCGTGGTTTTTTAAATATAGATGAAAATAGTGGATTTACCTTTAATTTAAGCTTTAAACTAAGGGGTCGATGCATGCATCGACCCCTGGCTTTAATTTTTCCTTAATATTTCAGCTGTATTATTAAAAACAGTCTTATATAATTACCCCCCTCGGGATTAGGAAGGTGAACCATGCGTAGAATCAAAACCAACCCTCATGCTCAAAGCCCTGCCATATTCAGAATCGGTAATATATTACCATTGATCATTGTTGCTTTTGGGCTAGCCTCAGTTTTAGTCGCATTTGAAGTACTGCCTATTTCCGCGATGATACTGGGATCTCTTCCACTTGGCATTATTATATTAAGCACCTTAGGTTTAATCACTTTAGTTTCAACTTTATGGCCTTTTATTTGGCGTCATTTTTTTAATCGAGAACTCACTCGAGCACCTGATGCAATAGAACAAAATTTAGCAGAACCTAAACGAGAATTTTTTAAACCTTCGGCCACTTATTCTTTTACTTACGATCTAAGTTTATATATTTCAGCGACTGGATTTGCATTGGTTGGGATAATGCTTGGATTAATCATTTTAAATCCTCCAGGAGCTATCTTTGGAACGATGGCTTTGGAATTAATTCAGCACCAATTATTATTTCTCTCTGCATTTGCGGCTTTTGGTGCTGTGGTGGGCGCTATAATCGGAGTAGTTTATAAAAAAATTGCACTTAGGTTTGCTCGCCCTGCTGATCCTAATGATAAACCTCAGGTATTCAGCCAACAAAATATTCCTTTCTATGTGCGAGTTTTTGGAGGGATTTTTCTAGGAGTCGTGATCGCGAGTTTTGCGACTTTAATTTCACTACACACGGGTGGCATTGGTCTCACAGCAATTCCCTTTAGTATGGTTGCGCTTGGAATCACGGCATTTGTCACATTTTTTTCGACTCCAATATTGTTAGGCTTAGAACGCATTTTGCCTCAACGATTTTTAGATTGGTGGAGAACTGAGATGCATTCTGATGCTAACGCCCCTCGTTATTGGCATCAGAGAGGAGGCAACATAGTTGTGTTCCCCTGGTATGGTCGCATCATCATGGGCGTGTTAACCGGTATGATGCTAGGAACTTTATTACCTGGATTGGGGCCTATTATTTTCCCTGTAATATTAGGAGCAGCAGTATGGGGCTCACCTTTATTATTTGCAGCCCTTAAAAAACCTTTATCTCGCTTAAAAACAGCCAGTGGTTTTTTTGAACCTACCCCACAAAACCCTAAACTAAAAAGACCTGATTTCGATTGGTTTGCTCGATTATTTGCGGGAGCTGTAATAGGAGCTTCTCTATTCGGTGCTATGACAGCGGGCATGGGCTTGCCTCTAGGTTTGGGCATCACAGTGATTATTATCGCGCCCGTATTATCCGTTGCTTGGCCGATGATTTTTGCAGGCCTTCGAGCAGCGGGTTTTAAAAAGGGGCGTATTGCTAGCCCAGCAAAGGAACAAGAAGCAGGTCCCGATGAAAGACCGCTAGCTTATGGTGCAGCTTATATGCGCGCGCTAATGGGTGTGGCATTTGGAACAGCACTGGGAATGGGGCTGAGTGGAGTTATCATTTCTCCTCTTGCAGCACCGTTGGCGCTGGTCTTCAGCATTATAGCCTTTGTAGTGGGTCCGCTGATTTATTCAAAGATATTTAATAAGGAAGAAGTGGCTGCTCCTGTGAGCTCTGTAACAGGCTCAGGGATTGGGGTGACGGCGGCGGCTAACATGAGTGATTTGCATCAACATTTGGGACTTTCAGGGACAGTGAACCCTCAAATGGGTATCAGACTATTTACCTCAGGAACTAAGCCTGGTGATCCAGTTACGATGAACTTAAATATGGCGACTGAAGAGGAGCGCCATAAAGCAGGGAGGGGTGTTTAAAAAATAAGCTTATCAAGCCTGAAACGCGCAGACTAACCTACTTTAAATGTAGTTTAGTTGTCAGGATTGGCTTTTAATCGACTGAAAAAAAGTCTCCCAATCAATAATCGGCAACTTAGAATAATTTTCATAAAAATAAGCAAAAGTTTCATCTGAAAGAGTGGAACTAAGATCTGGAATAATGGGGTTATCCTTCTTTATTCTAAGAACACCCACTCCATAGTCTATTTTAACAATTTTAAAATCAATATCCTCACAATTTGACAATTCGAAAGCCACTTTCCATACGTCTCCTGTCCATGACCTACTGATTCGAAATGCATTTGCTTCTTTCCAATTCCTAGGAAGCATATCATGCAAAACTATCCACCCCCCCCTGCTGAGAGCCTTTATTGAATTATTGATATCTTTTTTAACTTGCTCATAAGTATGAAGACCGTCAATAAAAATCACATCAAATTGGTCTTTGTTATCGCTAAAAAAATCATCAGAAGTTTTACGAACATTTCCACCCGTGCCAGGATCAACACCTACTTTTTTTGCCACCGGGATAGAATCAAATACAGCATTTAAATAGCACCCAATTTCTAAGTATCTACAGTTTTCATTGGTTGCCACAAGAAGATTGATTATTGAAGCCCTATTATAATTTACAGCCGCCCAATTCCAATCAATAGAATAGGGAGAAGAGCTCACTTTATCTCTTATGAATTCCTGAAAGATGACTTTTATATTTGAAAGACTTAAAAAATTAGAAGCACATGCTATCAATTCCGATTTTTTAAGTTTTGAGATTAAATTCATAAAAATTCCCCCTTTCCGCGAGTCTAAGGAGGCTCATGATTCTTGTCAATTTGTTTTTAGCCTATATCAAGCCAAAAATCCTAATCCCATGATCAAGTTAAATAGGGGCAGGCCGGGCTGCGCTCCTCAGGCTGACAAAAAAGAATGCTGGGCCACGCCTCACTTCACTAGTGTCCGGGAAAAATTAGTCATAGGAGGCTCCTGCTTTAAGAAGTTGATTTTTCCCTTTGCCAGCATC